>DATKBQ010000484.1:0-6924 GCA_035546375.1 Planctomycetota bacterium
AACACGCGGCCCGCCGCGGGCCGTGCGTCGGCAATCTGGTGGTTTTTGTCCTGACTCCGTACCTCTCAAACCGGCGCGAGCGAGCGCTCCAAGGAAGCGAGATCGGGCACGATGAAGTCGCACTCGAGACCTGCCGGGACCGGCTCCCGCTCGCGGTTGACCCATGCCGCCCTCCAGCCGAGCTCCTGCGCCGGCTGCACGTCGTGGAAGAGGCTGCAGGCGACGTGCAGCACGCGTTCCTTCGGCAAGGCCAGCCGCCGCAGCGCCTCGTCGAAGTGCGCGCGGGCCGGCTTGTAGGAGCGCAGCTCCTCGGCGGTGACGCACAGCTCGAAGGGCGCGCCGAGGGCCCGGACGCTCGCACGCAGGGTGGCGGTCTCGACGTTCGAGAGGATCGCGAGGCGGTAGCGCCGCGCGAGGCGGCGCAGGACGCCGGGCGCCTCTTCGAACGGCGGCCAGCGCGGCATGCTCGCGGCGAAGGCGTCCGCGTCGACCCGCGCGAGCTCGCGCTCCTGCAGCTCGGCGGCCCGGCGCAGCGACTCGCGCAAGATCTCCCCGTACGGACGATAGGGCCCGAGCACGAGCTCGCGATCGATCGCGTCGCGGTCGCGGACGAGCCGGTCCAGGTCCGCCCCGGCGAGGCTGGGCAGACCCCCGAGTGCCGCGCGCACGCCGCCGAGCCAGTCGACCAGCGTTCCGTAGCAGTCGAAGGTCAGGGCGTCGAGGTCGGATGCGGAGCGCTCAGCTCGCACGGCGCCCCCTGGGTTCGCGCGTCGCGCCCGGAGCGGTGTGGGCGCTCGCGCGCGGCCCATTGCTGCAGCGACAGGATCCCGACCCAGCCGAAGCCGGCGACGAACAGCGCGAGGAAGGGCAGCGTCCCCCACCGCCCGAGCTCGATCGCCCAGGCGCCGCCCGCGGCGATCCAGCCGGCGACGGCGAGCTCGAGGCCCGGCACCCCGGCGCCGTGCGAGCGGTAGCGGCGCACCGGCGGCGCGTCGCCGCACTTGGGGGTGCGCACGAAGACCCCGATCTCGCGGCGCAGGCCGGAGAAGACGGCGCGCGTCTGTCCGAGGCTCATCCCCACGCCGAGCGCCACGGCCGCGAGCACGTCGACGATCCGCGCCCGCCACGGCCGGCCAATCGCGGACTGGCTCAGGCCGTAGAAGAGCAGCACGGGCAGGAGGCCGACGGAGAACAACGCGGGCGCGAACAGCACCGGCCGGGCCCCGGTGAAGCTCGCCTGGAGGGGCATGAGCAGCGCGAGGCAGAGCACGAGCGGATAGCCGACGTTGCCGCTCAGGTGCGCCAGCGCCTCGAGCTTGACCGCGAGCGGCTGCCGCGCCGCGAGGAGCCTCCGTGTCAGCTTGCGCGCGACCTGCATGCTGCCCGCCGCCCAGCGCCGCTGCTGCGAGCGGAAGGCGGCGATGTCGGTGGGCACCTCCGCCGGCGCGACGACGTTCGGCGCGTACACGAAGCGCCACCCGGCGAGTTGCGCGCGGTAGGAGAGGTCGAGGTCCTCGGTCAGCGTGTCGTGCTGCCAGCCGCCCGAGGCGAGGATCGCCTCCCGGCGCCAGATCCCGGCCGTGCCGTTGAAGTTGAAGAAGAGCCCGGAGTCGAAGCGCGTCGTGTGCTCGATGACGAAGTGCCCGTCGAGCAAGGTGGACTCCGCGCGCGTCAAGAGGCTCTGGATGCGGTTCTGGTGCTCCCACCGAGCCTGGACCATGCCCACCTGCTCGTCCTCGAAGGCGCCGACCAACTCGACGAGGAAGTCCTGTGGCGGCAGGAAGTCCGCGTCGAAGACGCACACGAGCTCGCCGCTGGCGCACTCCAGGCCGGCCGCGAGGGCGCCCGCCTTGAAGCCCGTTCGATCGGTGCGGCGCAGCACCTTGGCGTCGAGCCCGCGGGAGCGCAGCTGTGCGATTTCGGCATCGACGATGGCGCACGTCTCGTCGGTCGAGTCGTCCAGCACCTGGATCTCGAGCTGGCCCGGCGGATAGCGGAGCTGGCCGACGGCGCGGATCAACCGCGCGGCGACCGTGCGCTCCTGGTAGACCGGGAGCTGCACCGTGACGCTCGGCCAGCGCACGGGGACGCGCCAGCGCTTGCGCTCGCGTCCCCAGCGAAAGCGCGCGAGCAGGGAGAGCCGGTGCAAGCCGTAGAGCGCCAGCAGAGCCAGCACCGAGGCGTAAAGGACGGAGATCAGGATGCGTGGGTCCAGGCGCGTGCTCCCTCGCGGTGGCGGCGGGCTCCCTCAGTCCTCCGGCGGCAACCAGCCCCGGCTTCGGACCTCTTCCAACACGCTCTCCGCCACGATGCGGTAGCCCTCGGGGTTGGGATGATAGCGATCCCCGCGCAGGAAGAGCCTCCGCGGGGGGTCGACCTCCCGCGCGCGGGCGCGGTAGCGGTCGGACAGGCTAACGAACGAGATCCCGAGCTCGTCCGCCGTCTCGCGCAGCCGCTCGATCGGCCCGAGCTGGAAGGCGTCGAGGTAGACCATGCTCTCGTAGGGGAACAGGAAGATCGCCACCCGCGCGCCCGAGGATGCGGCCGCATCGCGGAGTTCTTGCAGGAGCTGCCGCTCCTTCTCGAAGGCCGTCGCCAAGCGGGGCGTGGTCTCGCCCGCCTGCGAGGCGACCCGTTCGACGTTGGCCCAGTCGCGGCGGCGGTTGAGCTCGTAGTAGGTGGCCCTGGCGAAGCGGAAGAGTGCGAGCCGGCCGAGTGAGTCGCGCAGCCTCGATGGGATGCGAGCGCGCAGGTTGTGTCGGTTCTGGTAGACCGTCTGGTCGACCCGCTGCAGGACGTTGGGGAAGTCGTTGACGTTGTAGCCGATCACCACCAGGTGCGGCCTCAGCGGCGGGCCATCCCGCTGAAAAACGTGCAGATAATCCCTTGTTGAGTATCCGTTGACACCAAGATTGGCCACTTTGACGCTGTGGCCCGGCCCGAGCTCCTGCTGCAGGAGCCGCTCGAGCTGTCGCGGCCAGGTCTCGCTCTCGCGGACGCCTTTGCCCAGGGTGCACGAGTCGCCGAGCGCAACCACGCGGAACTCGTTCGGGTCGAAGGTCGGCTCCAGCTCGGGACCGCGCCAGCCCCTGGAGTTGATCTCGTACCAGGTCCCCTCCCAGCGTCCGCGGAACCCCGGGATGTGCGTGTGGTCGAGCTGGGCGTCGCGCCGGTAGGGGTTGCGGTCGTAGAGGGACATCGCGCCCGGCTCAGACGCGCGCGCCAGGAGCTCGGCCAGGACGAGCAGGACGGCCAGCGAGGCCAGGGAGATCAGGAGCCCGCGCGTGAGCTTGCCCCAGGTCATGCCGCCGGTCTCCATCGCGGGTCTTCAGCCTCGGGGCGAGGGGCTTCGCCCGCGCTCGCTCGGGGGCTCCGCGGAGGTGCCGGCGTACGGGCCGCTCAGGTGACGCTCGAACCAATCCGAGGTGGTCTCGAGCACCCGATGGAGCTCGGGGGGGATCGCAGCCAGCGGGTGCCGCGCGCCGAGCGTATGCCCCGCGCCGGGCACGCGCAGCGCGCGGGCAACGGCACAGGCGGCGAGCAGCGCGTCGAGGCTGGAGACCGGAACGGACTCGTCCTGCTCGCCGTGGACGAAGAGCGCCGGCGTGGGCAAGCGTGCGCAGGCTGCGGCGATGTCCAGGCGCTCGCGGTTCTGCAGAAGATCGTCCAGCGCCTGCACGCCCACGTAGAGGTCCTGCCCGGTGCGCGCGTTGTGGACGCGAAGGCGGCCCTCGCGGCGCCAGAGGTCCAGGGTGGCCTCGTCGTAGCGGTCGAAGGTGGAAACGGCCGCCCAGGTCGCGAGAGCGCGGTAATCCCCGTGCTCGGCGGCGTGCAGGATCGCGATCCCGCCGCCGCGGCTGTGGCCGAAGAGGCCCGCGCGAGCCGGATCGAGCCGGCCGAGGGCTCCCGAGAGCGCGCGCGAGCGCACTCGATCGAGGTCCTCGAGCTGGCGGCTGAGCGTGTCGGACTCGAAGGCCCGCTCCTCGGAGAACGTCTCGAGGTCCGCGCCGATCCCGCTGCCCGAGGTGTTGAACGCGACGGTGGCGACGCCGCGGCCGGCGAGCCTGCGCGCCAGCTCCGGGAAGAACCCCCAGTCCATGAAGCCCTTGAACCCGTGGACGATCAGGACCCACGGCAGCGGCTGGTCGCCGCCGGGAAGCACCGTGCGCCCGCGCACGAGGCGCCCCGGCTCGTGCTCGTAGTCGATCTGGAAGGGCACGCTCTGGGTCGCGATCAGAACAGCTCCTGCTGGCCGCTGACCTGCGCCGAGGAAGAAAGGCGCGGGTAGGCCCTCACCAGCTCGGGCGGCGCGCTGACCGCGTGGCCGCGGAGCGCCGCGCGGATCTCGATCGCATTGGCCACGGCCTTCCCGGAGAAGTGGTTGTTCGTGGTCACGTAGGTTTCATCGTACTCAGCGGAGAGGCGCCGGGCCTTCTCGACGAGCGGATCCAGCTCCTCGGGCGAGTAGAGGTAGTCGTAGCGCGCGTTCCGGCCGGCCTCGCGATCGAACCAGCTCACGCGGTTGCGGCCGTGCAGGCGCAGGTAGCCCACCGGCCCGGTCGGAGCGTGCCACGGCGGGGGGTGGTTCCAGGCCGGCGGCAGATCGATGTGCGCGAGCGAGAAGCCCAGGCCCGTGATCGCCGCGAGCGCCGGCGGCGTGTACCAGGAGTCGTGCCGCAGCTCGAGCACGAGCGGGAGCTTGCCCAGGTGCGCGTGGAGCCAGCCCAATCTGCGCACCTCGGCCGGGCCGTGGTGGAACGAGATCGGGAACTGCACGAGCAGCGCCGCGAGCCGCCGCGTGCGCACCAGCGGCGCGAGACCCTCGAGAAAGGCTTGGGCCTGCTGCTCCGCCTCGGGCGCCGCCTCGCCCCGTTTGAAGTGCGTGGCGAAGTGCGTGAAGTCGCGGTGCAGTTTGGCCGTCAAGCGGAAGTCCGACCATTCGTCGAGCAGCGATGCCCAGCGGCTCGCGGAGTGGGCCGTCGGCATCGCGTAGAACGTGCTGTTGATCTCGATGCAGTCGACGAAGCGCGCCAAGTAGCGCAGGGGATGGAAGCCGCGCGGCTTCTGGCGCGGGTAGACGACGCCATCCCAGTCGGGATAGGACCAGCCCGCGGGCCCGACGCGGATCACCAGTCCGGCTCCCGGTCCAAGTGCTCGAAGCCGCGCCGCTCGAGCGCCAGCAGGCGCTCGCGCAGGGTCTCGGTCGCCTGCGCGAGCTCCAGCGGGCCCGCATCCCGCTCCAGACGGATCGGCTCGCCCAGGACGAACGCGACCCGGGCGCGGGGCTTGGGTACGGTGAACGCGTCCCAGCTGCGCACGTGCCACGCGCGATCGCAGGTCATCCCCAAGGGAAAGGCCGGGAAGCCGGTCGCGCGCACGAGCCAGGCAACGCCCTCGTTCATCGAGTGGCGCGGCCCGCGCGGGCCGTCGGGCGTGATGACGATCTTGCCGCCGGAGTCGAGCACGCCACGCATCTGACGCAAGGCGCGCGCGCCGCCGCGGCTCGTCGATCCGCGGATCACCCGGTAGTGGAAGGCTTCGAGCAGCGACTCGGACACGTCGCCGTCCTCGCTCGGCGAGACGAGCACGTGCAGGCCATATTGGCGGAAGTGCTCGACGCCCATGATCATGCGCCCGTGCCAGATGCAGAGGATGTAGCCGGCGCCGCGCGGCAGGTGCTCCAGATGATCCTCGCCGATCAGCTCGGTCCTCCAGGAGCGGGCGAGCCAACGAAAGACGTGTGGGCCGAAGCTCCTCAGGCAATGTACGCCCAGGCGCCGCCTGGCCCGCTTCACCCGCCGCCGGCTCAGCCAAGCCACGCGCCCGCCTCGCCTGTCCAAGTCCGGCGCAGAGGCCGTCGCCGGCATCGCTCCGCGTCGCGGTTCCAACGCTGGATCAACGGCTAGTCGTCACCCGGGCGGTCGCCCGGCGGACCGTTCGGATTGGGCGGACCGGGCGGACCGGGCGAATCGGGAACCAAGGCCCCCATCGCCACCGGATGGCTTCCCAGGCCGAGGAGCGCGAGGCCGATCCAGGTCTCGGGCCCGAATGAGGACTCGAGGCGCGAGGCGCTGCCTTCGGGGGTGTGCCGCGACCAGAAGGTCGTCGGCTGCAGGAGTCGCGTGAGCGCTTCGGCATCCGCCGGCAAGGCTTTCAGGTCGACCGGCATCGCGCCGCCGATGGAAGCGAGGGAGAGCAAGCCCCGCGCACTGCTGTACGTGCCGTCGATGGCCGCTCTCCAGTCGACGTACCACGCCAACCGCACGCCTTCGGGAAGCGTGCTCGCCGCCATGTGGGGATGCGGCGGTGCCTCGCCGGCCAGGATGCGCCGGATCTCTCGCTTCGCGCGCAGCGAAGTCGTCGTCACGAGCAGGTGCCGGCCGAGGATCGAGAAGGTCGGCGACACCGGGCCGATGCCGCCGAAGGAGACGATCCACATCGGGATCTCGTCCGAGCTGCCGGGCGGCTCGTAGGGCCGGTAGCGCAGCGTGTACCCGCCGTCGCCCTGGTCTTCCAGTCGGGCGAGCAAGCCCTCGAGCGCGTTCCGGAAGGCGTCCGGATCGCGGATCTCGACGACGGCCGCGCCCGAAGGTGGAAGGCCGATGATGGGCAGCGCGTAGAGCAAGAGGCCGGGTCCGAGGTTCTCGATGACATCGCGCTGCAGATCGAAGTCGTAGCGCGCCTCCAGCTCGCGCAAGGCATCGCTTCGCGCGGGACCGCCGGTGTCCAGGAGATCCAACGCCCACCGGCGGACGGACGCACCGTCATCCAGGGTGGCGGTCGCGAGCGCAATCGCATCCGGTGGCGCGAAGGCCCAGAGACCGGCGGGGATCGGGCTCGAGCCGAAGAAGTTGTCCGCATCCGCACGCACCGCACCGCAGAGCTCGGTCACGAACCGATCCCCGCGAAGCTCGATGCGCCAAG
>DATKBQ010000485.1:0-4012 GCA_035546375.1 Planctomycetota bacterium
TGAAGGCGCGGTCGCCCGTGCGGCCCTGCAGCGGGAACGGCGGCAGCACCACGGAGACGCCGCTGCGCGTCAGGAGCTGGGGCTCCTTCCAAGCCTCGGCCGCGGCGTCGAGGATCATCCGCGGGCGGCCCAGGCCCTCGCGCTCGATCTCCTCCTTGAGGAACACCGCGGTGCGGATGTCCTGGGTGGTCCAGGCCTGGACCATCAGGGGCAGCTTCCCCTGGAGCACGGCGCGGAGCTGCTCTGCGCCGGCCGGCTCGCCTCCGTTTCCGTCCGCCTGGGAGCCGCCGTTGTTGGCGGCGGCGTAGAACGCTCGCCTCAGCTCCCATTCGACGCCCATGCGCGTCGTCGGCCGCCGCGAGTAGAAGTCCTCCGGGCGCCCGAAGGCCGGATGGTTGCGCTGGCTCGGCTGGCTGCCGATCGCGGCGCGCAGCACGAGCTCGTCCGCCAGGACGCGCGCGCGCAGCGGCCCACCCTCCGCGCCCGCGGTCTTGAGCGCGACGCCCAGGCCGCCGATCACGTTGAAGTCGGGCGGATTGACGAGCACCGAGGTCACGCCGCGGCGCGCCGCGCGCGACCAGGCCAGGTCGAACGGGTCGAGCCCGTCGGAGACGCGCACACCGGGCGTGATCTCGCTCGACTGCTCGACCGAGAGGAACCCGCGCTCGATGCGCGCCGAGAGATCGATCATCCCCGGCGTCACCGCTGCGGCGCGCAACGCGCCGTCGTCTCCCGGAGCGCGCGTGCCGCCCCGGATCGCGGCGATCTTGCCGTCGCGCACGGTGATCGTCGCGTTCTCCACCGCCTCGCCGGCGCCGGTCCACGCGCGCTCGGCGAACAGGGTCCAGGTCCGTTGCTCGGCCCCGCCGGCCCGATCCTGGACCGGCGCCGCAGGAGATGCTGCGGCCAGCGCGACTGTGAGCAGGATCACCGCGCGCCTCCGCCGGCGCGGCGGCCGTCGACGTACACCGCGACCACGCGGCTGGAGAGATCCAGCGGGTCGCCGCTCCACAGGACGAAGTCGGCGTCCAGGCCGCGCTCGAGGCGCCCGGTCTCGTCCCCGACGCCCGCGATGCGCGCGGCATCCGCCGTCAGCGCACGCCAGGCCGCGCTCGGATCCAGTCCCTCGCGCACGCAAAGCGCCGCGCTGAAACGCATGCCCTCGGGATCGTAGGCGGGAGCCTCGATGGCGAAGGCGAGCGGCACGCCGGCCTCGCTCAGCGCGACCACCGAGCGCAGCGCGCGGCGGGGCGCGCCAGCCGCGAAGGGCCCGACGACTACGCCCATGCCGGAGGCCTTGACCTCCGCCGCCAGCTCGCCGGCGAGCGGCGCCCCGGCGAGCGAGCCCTGCAGCCGGTGCCGGCCGGCGAACTCGAGCGCCCGCGCGACCTCGTCGCGCGTGTCGACCGCGATCAGGACCGCGAGCTCGCCGCCGCGCGCGCGCGCGAACGGCCCGGAGGGCCGCGCAAGCCGCGAGTCCAGCTCGCGCAAGGCACCCGGCAGGCTCGTCGGGTAGCGGTTGGGCAGGAGCGCGTCGGAAGTCAGCGACAGGGCGAGGTGCGCCTCCTCGCGCGACACCCTCCCGCCGGCGGTCTTGACCACCGCGGTGAGGCCGCCGACCAGGTTGCCGGCCGAGGGCGAGAGCACGAGCGCGGTGATGCCGGCTTGGCGCGCCCGCTCGAAGTCGGTGTGGTCGGGCCGGAAGCCGTCGGCCATGCGGGCGCTCGGCAAGACCGAGCGCGTCGGGTCGATCTCCTCGCCCGCCGAGCCGCTGGCGCCGCGGCAGCCGATCATGCCGGGCGCGACGACGCCCGCGTGCTCGACCACCGCCGTCCCGGCCGGGATCTCGACGCCACGTCCCGCGGCGCGGATGCGCCCGCCCTCGACCAGGAGCACGCCGTTCGCGACGCGCTGCCCGTCGCCGAGGATCAGCTCGCCCGCGCGCACCGCGAAGAGGCCCTCGCGCGCCTGGGCGCGCTGGGGAGCCGCGGCGGTCGCCGCCGGCGCGGCGGCGAAGCCCAGGATCAGGAGCGCCGGGCCGGCGCGCGACAAGGCTCGGATCATGGGTTCTCCGGTGTGATCACGGCTTCTCCGGCGGAGATCGCGTACTGCACGCGCGTGGTCGAGTGCAGCGGCTCGCCGTCGAGCACGAGCAGGTCGGCTTCCTTGCCGCGCTCCAGCGTCCCCAGTCGATCGGCCACGTCCAGCGCGCGAGCGGGGCGAACGGTGAGCGCCTCCAGGGCGGCCTGACGATCCAGGCCGTGCCCGATCGCGAGCTGCGCGAGCAGCGGCAGGTCGCGGCTCTGGGGCGGCCACGCGCCGCCGCTGCCTAGGATCACGCTGACGCCCTTCTCCGCGAGCGACGCCGCCAGCCCCAGCTCCGACTCGGCCAGCTCGTCCGCCCGCTGGGCGCCGAGCGGCGCCGGCCAGACGATGACGGGGATGCGGCGCTCCGCAAGCTCGCTCGCCACGGCCAGGGCCTCGCTGCCGCCGGCGACGATCAGCCGCAGGCGGTCGAACTTCGCCGTGCCCTCGAGCAGGCCGCGCAGCTCCGAGGCGCGGTGCGCCTCGACCACCAAGGGCAGCTCGCCGTTGACCACCCGCGCGAGCACCTCCTTGTCCTCGTCGTACTTGGGCGGCTTGGGCCTCTTGTCCTCCTTGTAGGACTTCTCCTTGAATTCCTTGCCCTTCTCCTTGGCCTCGGCCTCCTCCTTCTCGCGGTCCTTCTTGGCCTTCTTGAAGCCCGCCTCGAGCTCACCCTCCTTCTCGGCGATCGTCTTCTCCCATTCCTCGAGGTCGTGGCGGTACTCGATCTTGTCCTGCAAGTAAGCGAGGCCGTCGCCGAGGGCGCCGACGACTCGGTCCAGCTCGGAGAAGCGGTCGAAGAGGTCGACGCCGCGGCCGCCGCGCGTCAGGCCGATGCCGAAGGCGACGCAGCAGTCGTCGAGCAGGACACCGCGGTCGCCGCCGGGTCCGGTGTGCACGCGCACCAGCGAGCCGATCCCCGCCGAGCGCGAGCTGGTGCCGCCCTGCACGCGCAGCGCGGTCACGCCGGCGCGCAGGAGCTCGCGGCGGAAGCGCGGGTCGAGGTAGGTGTCCAGGCCGTCGGAGCTGCGCGAGGCGGCGCTCGTGCGCTCGTCGGTCGCGGTCTCCTCGTTCAGGCCGAAGACCGCCCAGGGGTCGATGAAGCCGGCGCAGACCACCTTCCCGCGGATCTCGCGCGCGCCCTCGGGCGGGGTGAGGTCCTTGCCGACGGCGGTGATCACGCCACGCTCGACCAGCACCGCGGCGTCCTCGAGGACGAGGTCGGGCCGGACGTAGACCCTTTCCCCGCGGATGAAGAGGGTCTCGCCCTGGGCTCGGCCCAGTGCGGCGGGCTCAGGTAGGCCGGCTCGAGCGGGGGCGCGGGTCGAGAGGAAGAGCGACGCCGCGATCGCGAGGGTCAGCAATCATGCAGCTCCTGGCAGGGGACTTACGGGGGGCGCGCGGGGGAACGCACCGGGACGGGGAGCGGCGCCGCAGCCGTCCCTCGCCCGGTCTCCCCGTGGTCCGCCGAGCGGGGAGGGCTCCCGCCGCGGCAGGTCCGGAATCATAGGAGAGACTCGCGGCTCCTGACCAGGGCGCGCGGCGATCCCAAGTCCTTGGGAGCAGACCCTTACCGGCCGCTTACCCCCCCCTGCTCTCCCACGCCTGGTCCGGGCGAATCGTTTCTCCCCGAGCGCGCGTTCGGACCGGCTACCTTTCCCGGCTACCCCCTCTTATGCCCTCCAAGGGGACCCGTGCGCCGCTGCCCTTCCTCCTGGAGCCTTGTTACTGGCGCAACCGCCTCGCCCGCCTGGACTCGATGGGCCGGGGGCTCCTGATCCTGCCTCGGCCCGACCTGTCCTCGCCGCTGGTCGAGGTGGTCGAGTGGCGCCTGCGGGCGCACGACGGGATCCGGATCTGGGGACTGCGCGGGCAGTCCCCGTTTCATGTCTCCCCCCAGGGCGCGGTGGTGCGCGAGGTCCAGGCC
>DATKBQ010000486.1:0-15526 GCA_035546375.1 Planctomycetota bacterium
GCCCGCGGCTCGCGCCGCCCGAACAGGACCCAGAGCGCGACCAGCACGGCCGCGGCGCACGCGAGGGCGATCAGCAGGCTTCTCTGCATCGATGGCGGACTCCTGACCAAGGGATCTTCTCCTCGGCGGGCCGCGGTGCAAGCGAAGGAGCGAAGATCAGCGCTGGAGCTTGGCGTGCATCGCCAGCATGCCGCTCTTCAAGCGCTCCAGGTCATCCATCCGCGGCCACGGGCAGCCCACCAACCTCAGGGCGTCGCGATCCTCTGCGAAACCCGTGGGGGTCAGCGAGGACACGGACCCCCCGACCTCGAAAGGCTTGCTCACGTCCAAGGCGTAGAGCGACCCAAGGGGAATCCCCCCTTCCAAGCGCGCGCCGGGCGCCAAATAGAAGTTCGTCAGGACTCCGAAGTGGGCGAAATTGCCATCTGAATCGCGCCAGACGGTGATGTGGAGCTCCGGCCCGTCCCTCGGAGCACCTGCGAGGGCGTAGGAGCTCGAGGGTCGGTCGAACTTCATCACGTAGGACAGGACCGTCGAGTCGTGCTTGGGGTTGCCCGAGTGCCTGATCCACAGCTCAGCGGTGATACCTTGCGGCGTGCCCACCAGCGGGTATCGGATCCCGCCGGCGGGACTCGCCTCCGGGATCGCGCGCGGATCGATCTCGAGCTTGGAAAGCTCGAGCGCCGCATCCAGGAAGGCGCACGGATCCACGTCGCCGTACAAGGTGGCCTCGAGCGCGGTGGTCAGGCGCGGACCGAAGACCTCCGACTCCGGTTGCGAAGCCTCGTCATCCGGAGTGCTTGCGCTCGCCTCGGGTTCGTCGGGGACCTTCGCGACCTCTTGGATCTCCCGCGGGGCAAGCTCCGGCTGCAAGATCGACTCGTCCGGCACCTCTACGTCCGCAACGGGAGGTGAACCCGCTTCGACCGCCCCTCCGCGGCCACCGATCGCGAGCAGGATCAGCAGGAGGATCGCGCCGAGGGCCGCTGTGACACCCCCCAGCAGCTTGACCCGCAACGGCAACCTCGTGAGTCTGGACATGGCTCAGCTTCCCGCGGAAGCCTACGCGTTTCCGTCATCGCTGGCCAAGGGCAGGGCTACCGGTCGTCTTCGCCACCGTGTGGATGGATCCGCTAGGGCTGCGTGTGGTGAGCAAGGATGGAGACTGCATGCTGGCGGCGACGCGAGCGCATGCCTCCTCGCATCGCACCCTGGTGGGCCGCCGACGAATGTCCGCCCTTTCAAGTTCATGAGTCGAAAGCGGGGCTGGCTCGATCATGGATGGCGCAACACGCGGCGCTCGGCGACATGGATCCAGGAGCGAGCATCGAGCTGCCCATGGCGACCGGACCCGGCCGGCGTCGATCGCAGCGGCTGGCTCTCGCGCGCGCCGCCGCAGTTTCCTGTCTTGGCGCGCGACCCCGAGGATGATGCGCCACTCCAGGATCCCTGCAGCGCCAGCAAGGGAAACGGCTTGTGGGCCTCACGCGCCGCGCTCACAGGCTCTTCAGCATCTCGATCAGGCCGCGGCACGCGCGCAGCTCGGCGCCGCAGCGGTTGGCGCCCGCGAGCTGCGAGCGGGTCGAGAGCCAGCCGTAGGTCCGGCCGTAGCGCTCGGCGCTCGAGCGCATGACGGCGGTGAACATGGCGCGCAGCTCCTCGCGCGGCAGATCCTCGAGCTCCATGTCCGAGGCGTGGAGCAGCGCGAGGCCCCACAACAAGTTGGCGGGTGCGCCCGAGAGGTCGCCGACCGAGAGGCCGGGCCGCGGGTCGAAGCCGGCGAAGGTCACGTCGCCCCACGCGCCGTTCTCGTACTGCTCGCCGGCGAAGTGGGCGCGCGCCGCCGCGCTCGACAGCGGCGCCAGCGCCGGCTGGATCGAGGGCTCGAGCGCGCCGAGCTGCACCAGGAGGTCCCAGCAGCGCACCTGGTCGGCGGCGATGCTCCCGCCGAAGCGCAGCGCGTCGCGCCACGGCTCGGCGAAGTGTCTCCAGCCCTGGACCGCGAAGCGGCGGAACGCGACCGTCTCGGGAGCCGTGCGCAGCATGACCACGCCGGCGGCGCCGAGCGTGCCGAAGTTGTCGTCGAAATCCGGGTCGATCCCGCGCCAGGTGCCTCCCCAGTGGTGCGTGTACTCCAGCTCGTACAGCGCCGCCCGCGCCGCCGCGCCGAAGCTCTCATCGCCGAGCCGCGCGCCGAGCCGCGCGAGCTGCGCCGGCAGGTTGAGGCGGCGTAGCGGGGGCACGTCGCTGTTCGGCGCGGCGCTGTCGGGCACGTAGCGCGGCGCGATCGATCCGTCCGGCATGACGCCCGAGCGCAGGATCGTTTCGCCCATGCGCCGCGCGGCATCCAGCGCGCGCCCGCGAAAGGGCTCCGGGCCGCGCTCGGCCGCATCGAGCAGGAAGCGCAACGCGGAGTGGACCTCGATCGGCTTGCGCTCGAGCGGCTCGTCGCGCTCGCCGTCCCACTCGCGCGGCAGGCCGGTCGCCGGATGCAGACCCAGTTCGAGGAAGTCGGCGAGGTAGCGCTCGAGCGCCGTGCGCCAGATCGGGTCGGGCTCGACTTCGACCAGATCGAGCAGGCGCTCGTACAGCGGATGGATGCTGCCGGGGTAGGCGAAGAGCTGCTGGCCGGTGACCACGTCGAAGGCGTTGCAAGCGAAGGCGCTCGCGCGCGGGCCCGCGGTGTCCAAGCCGCGCTCGAGCCAGACCGCGACGATCGAGCGCACGTGCCCGAGCAGCTCCTCGCGCAACGCGCCGGGCTCGGGCGAGGGGAGCGGCACGCCGGCGGCGACGTCGGTCCACTCGGCCGGCCGGCCGGGATCGGATCCGGAGAGCTCGATCGCGAGGCGCGGCAGCAGATCGCGGCCGAGCCGGGCGCGGATCGCGTCGGCCGTGATCCTCACCTCGCGCACGGGCGGGCCCGCCTCGCACGGGAACGCCGCCCGGCCGCCGAGGCCGTCGACCAGCGCGATCACGCCCGCACCGCCGCGCACGCGCGCCCTGAGCTCGATCCGCCCAGCGAGCGGCGCGAAGGCGGCGAAGGGCTGGCGCGCGATCTGCCCCGCTGGCGTGCGCAGCCACCCGCGCGGGGGCTCGGCGTCCCGACCCTCGATCACCACGAGCGGATCCCCGGCGGCGATCCACCAAGGCACGCGCTGCGCGCGCTCGTCCCCGGCGGCGGGGTCCGCGGTCTCGGTGAAGCGGCCGTTGCGGATCGGCTGCGAGGTGACCTCGCGCTCCTGCCCCGTGCCGGCCTGCAAGCTCTGCGCTCCCGCCAGCGCCGCCAGCGCGGCCAAGCCGAAGCGTCTGCGGGCGGGGATCGAGGTCATGGCCTGGCTCGCTATCCTGTTCCGCTCCATTGTGGCAAACGCGCCTGCGAGCGACCGCCATGCGAACCTACCGTGTCGTCGAGCTGCACGGCGACGGCATCTCCGCCGAGCTGTCGCGCAGCGTGCACCGTCTCGCCCGCGAGCTCCCCTGCCGCCTGGAGTTCGAGCCCGTCGACCTCTCCGTCGAGAGCCGCGCGCGCCGCGGCGGCGAGGTCTTCGACGAGGCCGAAGCGCTCATGCGCCGCCACCGGGTCGCGATCAAGTACCCGACGGCCACCGTCGACACGAGCCCGAACAAGATCCTGCGCGAGCGCTGCCGCTTCGCGGTGATCCACCGTCCGGTGGCGACGATCCCGGGCATCGAGTCGAACTTCAAGCGCACGATCGACATCGACATCGTGCGCATCGCCACCGGCGGGACCTACGAGGACGCCGGCCGGCGGATCGGCCTGGACACCGCCGTGTCGCTGCGCGTGATCGAGCGCGGCCCGGCGCGGCACGCGGCCCGTTTCGCGTTCGAGCTGGCCCGACAGCGCAAGGGCGGCGTGGTCTCGACCAGCAAGTACACGATCCAGCGCTTCACCGACGGGCTGTTCGAGGAGGTGTGCGGGAGCGTCGCCCCCGACTTCCCGGAGATCCCCTACCGGCGCGAGCTCTTCGACTCGCTCCTGGCGGGGATCATCATGACGCCAGAGCGCTACCAGGTGATCGTGTGCCCGAACGAGTACGGCGACTTCCTCTCCGACACCGCCTGCGGCCTGATCGGGTCCGTGGGGCTGGGCGACAGCTCCTCCTACGCCTTCGACGAGGCCGGGAAGATCGAGCTGGCGATGTTCGACCCCGCCGGCGGCACCGCGCCGGACATCGCCGGGCGCGATGTCTGCAACCCCACGGCGGCGCTCTTCGCCCTGTCGTCGCTCCTGCGCCACCTGGGGGAGCTCGAGTCCTCGCGCGCGCTGCGGCAAGCGGTGCTCGGTGCCATCGCAGCCGGCGAGCGGACCGCGGACATCGGCGGGAGCCTTTCCACCAGCGCCTTCAGCGAGGCGGTCGCGGCCAGGCTCGGGGCGGGGGCCTGAGCGCGAAGCACGCGTCCGGCCGGTCGGCGCGCCGAACGCAGGAAACGACCGACGATACTGGCGGCCCGGCGCCGAAAAACGGCGCTCCAGCCTGGCGCAGCGGGGGGCACAGGCTGCCATTGGGCGAGATCAGGACGGCGCCTGAAGCCCCATCCGCGAGGACCCTTCGATGCCCCGCAGGACCCGGGGTTCGCATGGACCGAGGCTTCGCCTCTTGATACAAAACCTCGGCACTTATGGGAGAAAGCCGAGGAATCGTATCAGTTCCCACCCCAGCGGAGCGGGTCCGGGCCCTGCTTCGCAAGGAGGGCATCGCCCGCTCCCGTGATCTCGAGGAGACGGGTGTCACCCGGGCCCAGATTCGGAGTCTGAAGGAACGTGGGGTCATCGAACGCGTCAGTCGGGGCCTGTACCGGCTCCCGCAGGCCCCGCTCACCGAGCGGCAGCACCTGGCCGAGATCGCCCGGCGCGTTCCGGGCGGCGTGGTCTGCCTGCTCTCGGCCCTGCGATTCCACGGCCTCACGACTCAGAACCCATTCGAGGCATGGCTCGCCATCGACCGTAAAGCATGGAGGCCCCGGGCCGAGCACCCTCCGCTGCGGCTCGTGTTCCTTTCAGGTGCTCCCCTGCGGGAGGGTGTCGAGCACCACGAGATCGGCGGCGTCCCACTGCGCGTCTTCAGCGCGGCGAAGACCGTCGCGGACTGCTTCAAGTACCGCAACAAGATCGGCACCGACGTGGCCGTCGAGGCCCTGCGCGCCTATCTCCGCGCCCACCCCAAGGGCCTCGAAGCCGTCTGGCGGTTCGCGGAGGTGGACCGCGTGACCCGCGTCATCCGACCCTACCTGGAGGCCGTCGCGTGAGCTCGGACCGTAACGCAAGCCCCACATCGGTGCGCGCGCGACTGTTCCAGCTCTCGCGCCACCGGGGCGTCGAGTTCCAACTCCTGCTCTCGCAGTTCGCAATCGAGCGCCTGCTCTACCGGCTGGGGATCTCGCGCCACGCGGACCACTTCGTGCTGAAAGGCGCGACGCTCTTCAAGCTCTGGTCCGACGAGCCCGGGCGCGCCACTTGGGACCTCGACCTCCTCGGTCGCAGCGTCCTCTCCGTCCCCCAACTCGTCGACGTCGTGCGCGAGCTGTGCGCCACGCCAGCGGAGGATGCGATCGGCTTCGATGCCGCGACCTTCCTTGGCGAGGAGATCCGCTCGACAGACGAGTACACTGGCGTGCGGGTGCGCCTCGAGGCCCGTCTCGCCGAGGCGCGCATCCCCATGCAGGTGGATGTCGGCTTCGGGGACGCTGTGGTGCCCGCGCCGCGCCGCCAGAGCTACCCGACGCTGCTCGACCACCCTGCGCCGTCGATCCTGACCTATCCGCGGGAGGCCGTCGTGGCCGAGAAGCTCGAGGCCATGGTGTCGCTGGGCGTCACCAACAGCCGGGTCAAGGACTTCTACGACGTGCACCAACTCGCCGCGTCGTTCGCGTTCGATGGCGCGCGGCTCGCCCACTCGATCCGCGCGACCTTCGATCGCCGGCGGACGCCCCTTCCCGAGAGCGAGCCGTTGGTGCTGCGCCCGGGTTTCCTGGAGGCGCCCGATCGTCAGGCGCAATGGAAGGCATTCCTGCGCAGAGGGAGACTCTCCGCACCGCAGGATGCCCGCCTGCTGGCCGAAGAGTTGAGTGCCTTTCTCACGCCGGTTCTCCTCGCCGTCGCGCGGAACGAAGCCTTCGAGCGATCCTGGGCAGCGGGGGGCCCGTGGCTGCCGGCCGATGCCACGGCGGAACTCGGGTCCTGAATGCCGCGGGCCAAGCGGATTCAAACAGCCAGTCAGGATCCTTGCTATCAGCCGAAGCGAGCGAGGAGCCGGTTCGCTCGCGCACCAGTGCGGCAATACGATGCTCGCCCGGATGGCGGGGCCGGTGACTGGCCTTTCGCCTGTTCGATCTGCCCGCTGTGAGTGCGTGAGAACGGGAATATCGGCCGAGGTCCGCGACCACCTGGTCGAGGCCCTCAGGCTCGACCTCGTCGGGAGTCACGTAGCCATCGGCTCCGGGCGCGCATGCAATAGTCCTCGTCTCCCGCCGCATGCCAGCGCATGGCCCGCCGCAGCGCCTCCACCGGTTCGCTCGAGAACTACCGCGCCAAGCGCGACTTCCGGCGCACGCCCGAGCCGCCGCCGCGGAAGAAGCCGGCCGGTCGCAAGCTCTCCTACTGCATCCAGAAGCACGCGGCGTCGCGGCTGCACTACGACTTCCGCCTCGAGCTGGACGGCGTGCTCAAGAGCTGGGCCGTGCCGAAGGGACCGAGCTTCGATCCGACCGAGAAGCGCCTGGCGGTGCACGTCGAGGACCACCCGATCGAGTACGGCTCGTTCGAGGGCGTGATCCCCGAGGGCGAGTACGGCGGCGGCACGGTGCTCTTGTGGGACCGCGGCACCTGGGAGTCGCACGGAGATCCGCGCGAGGCCTACCGGAAGGGCAAGCTCTCCTTCGAGCTGCACGGGGAGAAGCTGCACGGCGGCTGGGCGCTCGTGCGCATGCACGGCGAGCGCAGCGAGGGCGGCAAGAACTGGCTCTTGATCAAGGAGAAGGACGACGCCGCCGGATCACGCGACGTCGTGGCCGAGAGGCCCGAGAGCGTCGAGGGCGGGCGCACGCTCGACGAAATCGCGGCTACGGAGGGAGGCTCGCGCCGGCAGGTGCGCCGCGCGCTCGAGATCGAGGGCCGATCCGAGGTGCCCGCGCCCGAGACCCCTCGACCGCCGGCCCGTGCTCGAAGTACGGGGACGAAGAGCGGCAAGGCCGGGCGCTCACGGAAGAGCGGCACGGCGCGCAAGGGCGCCAAGTCGCTCCAGCGAACCGGCGCTCGCTCGGCGGGCAAGGCCCCGAAGACGCGCGGGAAGTCGCGCCCGCGGGGAGGAGCGGGCGCGGGGGCTCGGCGATGACCCGGGCGCCGGCCGCCCGACCGCGCTCGCGGGCCCGGGCTCCTTCGCCCGGCGATCTGGACGGCGCGCGGCGCGCAGCACTGCCGGAGTTCGTGGAGCCCGAGCTGGCGACGCTCGTCGCCGAGCCGCCTCCCGGCGCGGGCTGGATCCACGAGATCAAGTTCGACGGCTATCGGATGATCTGCCGCCTGCAGGGCGGGCGCGCGCGCTTCTGGAGCCGCAACCGCAAGGACTGGACGGCCAAGTTCCCCGGCTTGGCGCGCGCGGCGGCCAAGCTCGCGCCCCGCGCGGCGCTGCTCGACGGCGAGGTGGTCGCGCTCGACGCGCGCGGGCGCACGAGCTTCACCGCGCTCAAGCTGGCTTGGCGCGAGGCGCGCCAGGAGCGGCTGACCTTCTACGTCTTCGACGCGCTGCACCTCGACGGGTGGGATCTGCGCCGTGTCGCGCTCGTCGAGCGCAAGGCGGCCCTCGAGGCGGCCCTCGCCGGCGCGCCGGACTCGGTGCGCTACAGCGACCACGCGGGCGGCCAGGCCAAGCCCTTCTGGCGCGCGGCGTGCCGCGCGGGCCTGGAGGGCATCGTGTGCAAGCGCGCCGACTCACGCTACGTCTCCGGCCGCGGGACCGACTGGCTCAAAGTCAAGTGCCTGCTGCGCCAGGAGTTCGTGATCGCGGGGTTCACGCCCCCCTCGAAGACCGGCAAGCACCTGGGCTCGCTCGTGCTCGGCGTGCACGATCCGAAGGGCGCGCTGCGCTACGCCGGCCGGGTCGGCACGGGATTCTCCGTGGAGGACCGCCGCAAGCTGCGGCGCAAGCTCGAAGCCCTCGAGCGGCGCACGCCCCCCTTCGATCCGCCGCCGCGCGAGCCGGACCTGCGCGACGCGCATTGGGCCGAGCCGAAGCTGGTCGGCGAGGTCGCGTTCACCGAGTGGACATCCGACGGGCGGCTGCGGCATCCTTCCTTCCAAGGGCTGCGCGAGGACAAGCCGGCCTCCGAGGTCGTGCGCGAGCGGCCGCGCAGCCTGCGCGCGGTGCGCGCGAAGGCCGCCAAGCGAGCGAAGGGGGCGAAGAAGCCGTGAGCGCGGTCAAGTCGTCGGCGGGAGCGGTCGAGGTCGCCGGCGTGCGCCTGACGAACCCCGACAAGGTGCTCTACCCCGAGCAGGGCACGACCAAGCTCGAGCTGGCCCGCTACTACCTGGCGCTCGAGCGCTGGATCCTGCCGCACCTGGCGAACCGCCCGCTGACCTTGGTGCGCTGCCCGCAGGGCCGGGCGCAGAAGTGCTTCTACCAGAAGCACGTCTCGGGCCACGAGCCGAAGTCGATCCACCGCCTGGTGATCGCGGAGAAGGAGGGCTCGGACACGTACATGGCGGTGCGGGAGATCGCCGGCGTCGTGGCGCTGGTGCAGCTCGGCGTGCTGGAGCTGCACCTGTGGGGCTCCCACGCCGACCGCGTCGACAAGCCCGACCGGATGGTGATCGACCTCGACCCCGCCCCTGGCGTGCCCTTCGGGCGCGTCACCGAGGCCGCACTCGACCTGCGCGAGCGCTTCGGGGAGTCCGGCCTCGAGTCGTTCGCGATGACCACCGGCGGCAAGGGCCTGCACGTCGTCGTGCCGATCCAACGCGGCCCGAGCTTCGACGAGCTCAAGGCCTTCGCGCGCTCGGTCGCCGAGCGGCTGGCGAAGGAGCACCCGCGCGAGTTCGTCGCGCAGATGAGCAAGGCCCGCCGCGAGGGGCGGATCTTCGTGGACTACTTGAGGAATGCGCGCGGCGCGACGGCCATCTGCCCGTACTCGACCCGCGCGCGGCCGGGGTGTCCGGTGGCGACGCCGCTGCGCTGGGGGGAGGTCACCGGGAAGCTCGAGCCGGCGAAGTTCGATCTGGATACGGTGCCGAAGCGGATGAAGCGGGCGAAGCGCGATCCGTGGGAGGGGTATGGGAAGGTGCGGCAGAGGTTGACGGCTGCGGCCCGGAGACGCTGGACGGAGTGAAATCGGGACCGGCTGCTGGACTCCGACCCGGGGCGGCGGCTCGAGGTCGCGCAGCAGCGACGTCGCACCCACGCGATGGGCTGGATCGTCACGCCTCGTGCTTGACACGATACAAGACGTAGACGCAGCCATTCCCGAAGCCCCGGCACTCCAGGAGCTCCAAGTCGATCTGCCGGCGCATCGAGTGGAACAGCGGAATCCCGGCACCGAGCAGCACCGGGTGGATGTTGAATCGGATCTCGTCGACCAGATCGGCTTCGAGGAGCGGCCGAGCGATCTCACCGCCACCCATCAGGCAGATGTCCTTGCCGTCCTGCTCCTTGAGCCGCCGCGTGAAGCCGACCACATCTTCGTGGACGAGGGTGACATCCTTCTCCGGAAGGTCCTCCAGCGTGCGCGAGAAGACGAAGGTCCGCACGCCGGGGTATCCGTTCGCCTGGCCGCTTCGGGCGGCGACCTCGTAGGTCTTGCGACCCATGAGCACCGTGTCGATCGTCTTCCAGAACTTGGCCATGACTTCGGCAATCTCCTCACCCCACATCAGCCAGTCCACCGCGTGGTCGGGCCGGGCGAGGTAGTTGTCGAGGCTGTTGGCCCCGCCGAAGGTGATCTTGCGCACGAGGAACCTCCGCGATGGGATCGACGCCAGCCCCGGGCCGGCGGGGGGAAACACCACCTTCCGCAAGGACCGGTTCGCGAGCTCCATTCTGACGCCGCGCGTTCGCCTGCGCATGCGCCGCGACACGGAGGACGCCGGAAGCGTCTGTTACGCCGATCCGCGCCCGGACTAGTCCGGCGGCCGCACCCCGGCTCGTAGACTGTGCCCATGGCCCTCCATTGCCTCCTGCTGCTCGGGCCGCTCCTCGCGCCGCCCGCCCAGGACCTCCCCTTCGAGTCCCTCGGCAAGGCCCTGCTCGCCCAAGCGGACTCCCGCGCGGGCGAAGCCAAGGTCAAGCCCAACCGCGCCGGCCCGATCCCGCCCAGGCGCGCGCTGCTCACGCGGCTCGCGGCGCTGCACCAGCGCCTGCGCCTGGGCGCGGTCGAGATCTGGATCCCGCTCGTCGCGCTCGAGCCCGAGGGCGCCCTCGCGACAGCGCCGGAGGCGAAGGCGTTCCAGAGTCCGGCGCGCATGCTGCTGTCGCTCGAGCGCGCCTGGCTCAGGCGCGGCGCGGCGGACGAGGTGGACCTGGCCCAGGCGGCTCCGGCGATCGGGCGTCTGGAGGGGTGGATCCGCACGTTCAAGGGCAACGTGGCTCCCGAGCAGGACGCCGAGGTCGTCGCCGCGCGCAGGCTGCTCTCGATCCTCTTGCTGCACCGCCGCGGCGCCGCTCCGCCCGAGGACCGAGAGGACTACGACCTGGTCGTGATCGTCGCGCCGACTCGCGCGCACTACATCGGCGTGCTCGGAGCGGCCGGGATCGTGGCGCCCGAGCGCGTGGCGGACCTGTGGAGCCCGAGTGCACGGCGCAGCGCCGGGGTCGTGCTGGAGAGCGACGTCGCGCTCGTGGCGAGCGCTTGGGGGGCGCCCGAAGGGAACCGCAAGCTCCTCGAGAGCTGGACCATGAGCTCGGCCGAGGCGGCGCAAGGCATCGTGCACGCGGCCGACCACTTGCTCGCGATCCGGATCGTTCCTGCCGCGCCGGCGTGGTTCACCGAGGGGCTCGCGATCTGCGACACGGTCGACGTCTCGCGCGCCGACGAGACCCTGTGCTCGGGCAACCGCGAGTACGCGAGCGTGCCCGGCAGCGTGGCAGGCGCGGGCCCCTCCACGCTGCTCGTGTGGGTGACCCACGACAAGAGCCCCTTCCGCGGGGGCGCCTCGTCCCGGCACTTCGTGAAGGTCCTGCGCGGGTTCCTCTCGCGCGGAGGCGTCACCGTGCTCGACCTCGACACCGGTCGCCCGGCCTTCACGGTCGAAGACCCGCTGCTGGGTTACCGCGCCAGCGTCCCGCCGCAGGTGGAGCACGGCAGCGACGGCCTCAAGAAGGGCTTCGCCGAGCTGTACCGCGCCTGGTGCGCCGGCTTCGTCCACTACCTCGCCGAGCTCGAGACTCCGGGCGGCCCCGCCTTGCCCCAGGTGCTCGCGCGGATCCGCGAGGCGAGCATGGGTGCCGCGGAGCTCGCGGAGGGGACCCTGGACGAGGCCCTGCTCGCGGTGACGGGGAAGCAGCTCGAGACGCTCGATCCGGCGAAGGACCTCGAGGTCGCCTTCGCGGCCTGGCTCGCGTCGCAGCGCTGAGCGCCGCGGCCGTCTTCGGCCGGTCGAAAGCACGGAGTCTCGCGGCCGAACTCGGCCGCCGAAGCGCGCGAAGCTCGCCCCTGTAGGAGCCGAGGCGAATCTCTGCGCGTCAAGTTGCTCGAGCCCGACGCGGATCACGCCGACATCGTTCGCAACGCATCCTCGACCGCCCGCACCAGCCCTTCTTCGCCCTTGTCCCCGAGCAGCGCTTGGTTCAGCTCCAGCTCGATCCCTGCATACGCCCCAGCGTCGAACCGCCGGCGCAGGTGCGTCGTCAGGCCGTCCGAAGTCCCATGGTACGGCTGATTGCGGCGAACGCGCAGTTTCGGGAGCGCCCGCGCGAGCTCTCGCTGCATCGCCCGGCCAATTCGCCGCTCCAGCGCTCGTGCAGGATCGTAGAGCAGCCCCACGTCGACCTCGCGAACCTGGCCGTCCAGGACCGGAGTGAAGCTGTGCACGGCGACGTGAAGCACGCGCCGGCCGGCCGCGATCGAGCGCTCGCAGCGCCGTTCGACCTCGGCGCGATGAGGCCTCCAGTGCCGCTCGATCAAGCGCGCGCGCTCCTCCCTCGGCAGGCCGCGCGTCAGCTCGGAGAGAAGCTTTCGGTGGCCGAGCGAGCGGTTGAGGTCGACGAGCAGGCGGGTGGTCGTCGACGCCACCAGCGGAACGTCAAGCCGCCGCGCGAGGGCCCGCGCGACGCGCAGCGCGCCGATGTCCCAGCCGCGGTGGCTCGCGAGCAGCCGCCGCTGCCCGCGGAAGAGCGGGCGCCAGCGCGCCGGGACCGAATGACCGCCGTGCTCGCAAGTCAGCAGCAGCTCGAGCCCTGCCCGCCCGGGCCGCGTGCGCCGTGGACGCCGCGAGCTCGCCGCGCTCCCCGCTCGAGCCTCCCCCATCTCACTTCGAGCGCTTGCGCCGCGCCTTCGTGGGTGTCGCGGGCGCCGCACCGTCGAGCTCCGCGAGGCGCCTCTTTGGCGCGATCGCGCGGTAGCTCTCCAGGATCCATCCGCTCAGGAGCTCGAGCGGCGGCCGCTCGCCAGGCTCGAAGGACGCGGTGACCCAGCCGCTCTTCCCCAGGCCGTAGCCGGTCGGCTCGGCGAACGGCTGGTCGAGCGCTGAAGGGCCCGAGATCGGCAGCTTCACGCTCATCCCCCAGCTCTCGTGGGGCTCGTCGCGGCCGAGGAAGACGAACACCTTGCCGCCCGCCTTGACCACGCGCTCGCCCCAGGGGAACTCCTCGGTGGCGCCCGGCAAGCCGAGCGCGAGCTCGCGGAGCGTCGCTTGCACCTTCTTCATCTCAACCGCCATCGGACCCCCCGTTGGAAAACAAGGGCGACATCAAGTAACGAACATCCTGCCCTCGGCGAGGCAGTCCGCCAGCTCGCCGTAGACCTCGCGCAGTCGCCCGCGCGAGGGTTCGGCTCCGAGGGCGCGCCCCAGCCGGCTGGAGAGCGACCCCTCGCGCAGAATCACGTCGATCTGTGGCCTCCATGCGGCCTCGCGCGCCGATCCGCGCGGCCAGACCCCGTCGGCGAGCCGCGCCCACAGCTCCCCCCCCGTGCAGGCCTCGGCGACGCCGAACGCCGCGAGGAGATCGCGGTCCCCGATCGCGACCCGCTCCCCCTCGCGGATCGCGTCGCGCAGGATCCGCGCCAGCGGCTCGACCTCGAGCGCCTTCAGCCGCTCCAGGTCCAACCAGCGAGCGTTCGCGAGCGCTTCGACCACGTCGGAGATCAAGGCTGAGATCGCGAGGTCTGCGCGCGGGCACTCCTGCACGTCGAGCAGGCGGATCTCGATCGCGCTGCGGTCGAAGCGCGCGATCGCGCCGCGCGCGTTGCACCACTCGTGGCGCAAGACGCCTTCGGGATCGAGCGGCGCCATGTCGGCGTAGATCTTCCCGAGCAGGCGCTCCTCGTAGTCGCGGCGCGTGAAGACGCGCTCGGGGACGAGCTCGCCGGCGACGGAGGGCACGCGCAGCGAGTTCGTGCGGTAGACCTCGAGCCGCGTGTCGGCGAAGCCGCTCGGGCGAGCGGCGGCGACCGGCGAGCTGGCGGCCAGGGCCGGGAGGATCGGCAGCACCGCGCGCACCGCGGCGTGCAGGCGCGCGAACTCGCCGTCCTCGCGCTCGTCGTCGCCGAAGGGCAGGTTGAGGTGCACGCTCTGGAGATTCGCCCAGCCGTGGCCGCGGCAGTCGAAGATGCGGTCGAAGGCGGCATAGACCGGGCTGGACTCGTGCGGCCAGATCCGCATCTCGGCAATGGGATCCATCCACGGATGCATCCCGCCCGGCAGGAGCCGGGCGCCGAGCGGCTCGAGGAGCCGGTTGGCGGCGAACACCGCCTCGTCGAAGACGCCCGGCAACGGCTCCAGCCTCGGCGCCGGGCCGTTGGTCTTCAGCTCGATCACGTGCAGCGCGAGCTCGTTCGACCAAGCCGCCTCGCCCACCTCGACCTCGGAGACGATCTCGCCCGCGACCGCCTCGAGCAGCTTGTCGGCGATCGGCCGCACGTCGAGCGTCGCGCGGTCGACGATCATGTACTCCAGCTCGATCCCGTAGGCCTCGAACAGGCGCAGGCGGCGCGGGGGGCTCAAGCGGGCGCGCTCGGCCCGCGCGCGCGAGCGCAGCCGGGCACGCCGGGCGCGGCGGGGTTCGTGGTGGCGTGCATCGCTCCTCCGGCGGGGTCAGGCTAGGGGCGCCAACGCACGCGGGTCAAGCGCCGTAGAGTGGTTCGGCCGCGGGGCTCGAGCAGGTCCATGAGCAAGGGATTCACCCTCGTCCTGATGACGCTGGCGGCGCTGCTGCTCGCGCTCTGTGTGCGGCTCGCCTTGCAAGGGGGATCCGAGAGCGTCCCGGCCGCCCCGGTCCTGCACCGGGAGGGGAGCGCGCGGCAAGAGCGCGGCAGTAACGGACCCGTGGACGAGGCCATCGTGCCGGCGCGTTCCTCCAGCAGAGGCGAGCGCTCGGCGGTTTCCGAAGCATCGGACTCGGCCGCGCACGCGGCGGTTGCCTGCAGGCTGAGCGGGATCGTCCGTCGCGCGCTGTGCAGCGAGCCCGTGGTCGGCGCCGTGGTGCACGTGTATCCGCGCTCGGGGGGCTTGGATCTCGAGCGCGATCACGCCGCGTCCATGCGGGACCGCACGATCCGATACGGTCGAACCGATGCGGCGGGCCGGTTCGACGTGCAAGGGCTGTCCGGCGGCGTGTACGCGGCGATCGCCATGTCCGGCTTCGGACGTTCGGCCGTCGAGGTGGTCCAGCTGACTCCCGCCCGACCGATCGAGATCACCCTGGAGCTGCCGCCCGCGGCTTCGCTCGAAGGCAAGGTCCTCGGACCGCCGGAAGCGAGCTTCGCGGGCCTCGCGATCCGACTGGAGACGTCGGATCCGCGCCATGCCTATGACACTCATCTGAACGCTTCGGGGAGCTTCGCATTCGCGAACGTGCCGACCGGCACGGCCTTGGTCTCGCTCGGGGTGGAGGAGACACGGATCGATCTTGGCTCGCTGGAGCTGACGGCCGGCCGAAACTTCCACTACTTCGACCTCACCGAGAGGTTCCCCGGCTACTTGGTGGTGCGGGTGAGGCAGCGCGGGATGCCCGCGAGGAACCTGACCTTGCTCACGGCGCCGGCGGAGCCTGGAACGCACTACAGCGGCCGCGCGATGCCGCTGCCGGAGGACGGCGTGCTCAGGGTCGGGCCGCTCCAGAGCGGTCCCTGGCGCATCGACGTCCAATCGAAGGACGGCGGTTGGAGCACGCGCTCCCTCGGTCTCGCGCACGTCGAGCCGGCCGGAGAATCCGTGTTCGACGTGGACGTGTGGATCGCGCGCGGGATGCTGCAGGTGTTCGACGAAGCGAGCGGTGTCCCGCTCGCGAGCTCCACGGTCATGGTCCGGAGCACGGAGCTGGGCTACGGCAAGGCTCATCGCAGCGATGCCGGCGGGTGG
>DATKBQ010000487.1:0-2127 GCA_035546375.1 Planctomycetota bacterium
ATGCTGTGAGTATATCACAGGAACTCACAGCCGTCAACCGCCGGTCGCGGCTTGCGTTTGGCCTCCCCCACCGGCCGCGGGCGGTGTGCGAAGGCGCGTCCACGTGCGCCTTCGCGTCCTCGTCGCGGCTAGGGCCACACCGGAGTTTTTTCACTTGCATGTGAAAATACTCGCGAGTAATTTCACCTGGCATGGAAAGAGTGGGCGCCCGCTATCTGGAGCCCTTCGTACGCAAGGACCTGGCCCGGAAGATGGTCTTCCTCAGCGGTCCGCGGCAGGTCGGGAAGACGACCTTGGCTCAGCGGCTGCTGGGCGGGGCGGAGGAGCGCTACTTCAACTGGGACTTCGACCCCGACCGCGAGCGCATCCTGCGCGGCGAATGGCCGGCCGGCCCCGGGCTGATCGTCTTCGACGAGATCCACAAGTACCGCCGCTGGCGCAACCTCCTCAAGGGGCTCTTCGACAAGCGCCGCCGCGAAGTCCAGATCCTCGTCACCGGCAGCGCGCGCCTCGACCTCTATCGCCGCGGCGGCGACTCCCTGCAGGGCCGCTACCACTTCTACCAGCTACATCCTTTCAGCGTGGCCGAGATCGGACTGCGCAAGAAGGAACAGCTCGAGCCGCTGCTCGCGCTCAGCGGCTTCCCCGAGCCGTACTTCTCCGGGAGCCAAACCGAGAAGCGGCGCTGGACGCTCGAGCACCGCTCGCGTCTCGTGCGCGAGGACCTGCGCGACCTCGAGCGTGTGACGGAGATCGGCACGCTCGAGCGCCTGGCCCTGCGCCTGCCCGAGCTCGTCGGCTCGCCGCTCTCCTACAACAACCTGCGCGAGGACTTGGGCGTCGCCCACGCGACCGTCGTGCGCTGGTGCGACATCCTCGAGCGCCTCTACTTCATCTTCCGCATCCATCCCTTCGGGTCCCCCCGCCTGCGCGCCGTGAGGAAGCCGCCCAAGCACTACCACTGGGACTGGTCGCTCGTCACCGAGCCCGGCGCCCGCCTCGAGAACCTGGTCGCGAGCCACACCCTCAAGTGGTGCCACTTCCAGCGCGACACGCAGGGCCGCAACCTCGAGCTCGCCTACTTCCGCGACATCGACGGCCGCGAGGTGGACTTCGTGGTGCTGGAGGACAAGAAGCCGATCCAGCTCGTGGAGTGCAAGTCCGCCGGGCGTGGAGTGCCCAAGGGCCTGCGCTATCTGAAGGCGCGATTCCCGAAGGCGGAAGCCGTGCAGCTCACGCTCGAGGACGGCGTCGACCGCGTCTCGAGCGATGGCATCCGAACGCGGTCGCTGATGGCGTCGCTCGGCGAGCTCGTCTGATCGGCACGCCTCCGAGGTCGAGCGATGATCGCACGGATGGAGCTGGGAAGCAGGCCCCTAACCGGCCTGCAGCGCGCGCTCCAGCTCGGCCAGCTCCGCGGGACTGCTCGGGCTCGCCGGCGCGGCATCGTCGTCGCGCCGCTCGAGCCAACCTTGGGGGAGAGCCACCCGCTGCGTGCGATTGCCCTTCGCGCGCCCTGCCCTCAGCGCGGTGATCGGGAACGGCTCGCTCGGGTCGAGGTCGGCGACGAGCGCCTCGAGGTCGCGCAAGGTGCTCAGCCGAGCGAGCCCGGCGCGCACGGAGGCCGAGCCGCGGAAGCCCTTCGTGTACCAGCCGACCCACTTGCGCGCGTGCATCATGCCGACCTCCTCGCCGAAGAAGGCAGCGAGTCGGCGCGCGTGGTCGAGCAGGATCGCCGCGACCTCGCCGAGCGCCGGCGGCGGGTCGGGCTCGCGGCCGTCGAAGACCTGCGCCAGCTCGCGGAAGAGCCACGGGCGACCCAGGCAGCCACGGCCGACGATGACGCCGTCGCAACCGCTGGCGCGCAGCATGCGCAGCGCGTCCCAGCACTCCCACACGTCGCCGTTGCCGAGCACGGGGATCGAGACGCTCGACTTGAGCTCGCCGATCGCCGCCCAGTCGGCCGAGCCCGAGTAGAGCTGGGCGGCCGTGCGCGCGTGCAGGCCGATGGCGCTCGCACCCTCCTCCTGCGCGACGCGGCCCGCGTCCAGGTAGGTCGCGAGCCGCTCGTCGATCCCCTTGCGCACCTTCACGCTCACCGGAACGCCGCGCGCGGCGCCGACCATC
>DATKBQ010000488.1:0-7008 GCA_035546375.1 Planctomycetota bacterium
GCTGGGGGGCGCGGGGGGTGAAGCCCCCCGCTCTGGGCGTCGGCCCGACACACCGCTTTTCGCGAAAAACAGCAAGCCTCGAATGTCCCCCGAACCAAACCCCTCGGCGACCATGCCGCGGCACCGCCCCAAGCCCGACCCGCTCACCTTCCCGCGCACCCCCACCATCCAAACCGCAGCACGACGAACTCCGCCGGCTTCACCATCGCGACGCCGACCAGCATCACGAGCCGTCCCTCGTCGATGTCCCCCTGTGTCATCGTCGTGTGGTCTATCCTCACGAAGAACGCATCCTCGCTCTTGGCGCCCTGCAGAGCGCCGGAGCGCCAGACACGGAGCAGGAACTCCTCGGCGCACGAACGCATGCGCGTCCAGAGCGGCTCGCCGTTCGGCTCGAAGACCACCCAGTCCAGCCCCCTCCCGATCGAGCTCTCGATGAAGATCGCGAGCCGCCGCACGCTCACGTACCTCCACTCGACACCGCTGCTCACGGTCCGAGCCCCCCAGACCCGCAAGCCCCGCCCCGAAGCCCGCAGATCGCGGATCACGTTCACCCCCGCAGGGTTCAGGACGTCTTGATCGCGATCGGAGAGTGCGACCTCGAGGTCGATCGCTCCAACCACGACTTCGTCGGCCGGCGTCCGATGCACCCCTCGCTCGCGGTCGACGCGAGCATAGACCCCCGCGACGTGGCCGCTGGGAGGCACGACGATCCCCGCCGGATCGCCTCCCTTCGCGGGATCGGCGAGGCGCAGCCACGGGTAGTAGAGCGCGCCGAACGATGAGTCCAAGCCGCGGCGCTGCTCGAACACGTCCTCGGGCCCGCCGCCGCCTACGCTCGAGCCACGCACGGGATCGAGGATGGCGAATCGGTCGTGCAGTCTCCCGCACGTCTCGAGCAGCGCGGCGTGCACCGCCGGATCGGCCTGGCCCGGCGCGGCGAGCATGGCGATCCCTTCGACCTGCCCCAGGACGCCGATCGCCGCCACAAGGTCCGCGGGCGCCGGCTTGCCGCCTCCCTCGGCAGCGGCGCGCGCGACGTACAGGCGCTGCCCGCCGTTCTCGAAGAAGCCCTGCACCGCGAAAGCCAAGTGGCGCAGCTCGCCCCAGCTCGCGTCGAGCGGTCCCCCGTAGAGGCGCTCGAACTCGGCGAAGCTCGCCAGAGGCTGCGCGCTCCCGACCGGGCCGCGCTCCGCCGCGCCGGCGAAGCCTGCGACGTCGGTCTCCGCGCCCTCGATCGGCTTGGGCTCCGAGAGCTCCTCGACGTACACGCCTGGAGCGAGCCTCTCGGTCGTCCCCGCCCCTTCCCCCGGCCGCGCCGCGACGTGCTCGACCAGCCTGAGCCGGACCCCCACCGATAGCCGGTAGGGCCGCTCGAGCGCGCGCCACAGCCGCGTCAGGTCCTCCAGCGCGAGGTCGGCGAGGGAGGCGTCGGCATCGAACCCGCCCGCGCCAGCTTCCGCGATCCTCGGATTCGCCTCGAGCGCCCGCAGGCAGGTCTCGAGGATGAGCTGGTCCTGGGCTGCCGATCCGCCCAGCGGGACCAAGAGGTACTCGAGCTCGTAGGCACGCCCGCGCTCGGATCGCGACGGCTGTGCCGGCTGCTGCCGCGCGAGCGCACCCGGGGCCACGCGGTAGAGGAAGAGCGAGAGGCCCGCGGCGGCGATCTCCGCCGGCGAGGCGAGCGTGAGCGCGTCCTCGGCCGCGAACCGCTCCGCCAGCTCGCCTTCCGCTCGCAGCGCCTCGAGCAGCATCCGGCCGAGGCGCAGGCTCGCGCGCCGGATCACCCGCGGCGCGCCGTCGGATGAGCTGGCCGCGCCCACGCCTCAGCCCCGGCGGATGGGCCGCCGCCCCTCGAGGGCGTCCTGCAGCACTCCCCGATGCAGGTACTCGATCGCGCTCCCCGCCGGCAGCCCGCGCGCCATGCGCGTGACGCGCACCGCCGCCCCCGCCGACTCGAGCGCCTCGAGCACGAGCATCGCCGTCGCCTCGCCCTCCGCGTCGGGATCGGTAGCCAGGATCACCTCCTCCACCCCGCCGCGCCGCACCCGCTCCACGAGGCCCTGAAGCGTCAGGTGCGCGCTCTCGGTGCCCTCGGCCGGGTTGAGCGCGCCCATGAGCACGTGGTAGCGCCCGCGGAAGACCCCCGCGCGCTCCATCGCCTCCACGTCCCGGGGCTGCTCCACCACGCACACCGTCCGCGCGTCGCGCTTCCCGTCGGCGCAAAGGCGACAGGGATCCTCCTGGGTCACGTTGAAGCACTCGCGGCACAGGCGCGTCTTGGCCAGCGCCTGCTCCAAGGCCGGCGCCAGCTCGCGCGCCCGCGGGTCGCGCAGGGCGTGGAACGCGAGCCGCTCGGCGGTGCGCCGCCCGACGCCGGGGAAGCGCTCGAAGGCCGCCACCAGCCGCTCGAGGGGTTCGGGGTAGGCCACGCGCGGATCCCGGCCCGCCGCTCGCGCTAGAAGAGCCCCGGCAGGTTGATCCCGCCTGTCACCTTGCCCAAGGACTCCTCGGCCATGCGCGAGGCCTTGCCGATGCCGTCGCGGAGGGCGCCGAGGATCAGGTCCTCGAGCAGCGCCTTGTCGCCGGCCGCCAGCGCCTCCGGGGAGATCTCGACCCGCGTCACCTGGCGGTCTCCGGTGACGAGCACCTTGACCCGGCCGCCGCCGGCCGTGCCCTCGACCGTGCGGCCGCGCAGCTCCTCGCGCACGCGGTCGAGGTCGCGCTGCATCTGCTGGGCCTGCTTGAGCAGGCTCCCCATCTCGCCGAACGAGCCCGTCATGGCGCCTCCCCGATCTGGACATCCTCGATCTGGCCGGTGAAGAGCTCGGCGACGGAGCGGGTGAAGGCGTCGCGCTGGCCCAGCTCGGCGCGCTCGGCATCGCTGCGGCGAGCCGGCGCGGAGGCCGGCGGGGCCGATGGTACTGGGGGGACCGGGGAGGCCGGGCGCGGCGCGGCCGACGGGACTGCGCGCTGCGCGCCCGGGCGCGGCGGCGAAGCCCTCTCGGACGGCGCGGCGCGCGGCGGCTCGGCTGCGCCGGCGCGCTGCAGCCGCTCCTCGAGCGCCTCCAGGCGCTCGGTCAAGGCCGCGATCGGCAGGCCGACGTCGCCGCGGCACAGCTCGATCAGCGCCAGCTCGAGCGCGAGCCGCGCGTGCTGTGGAAGGGCGCCCATCCGCTCGCGCGCGGCGATCAGCTCCTCGAGCCAAGCCTGCAAGCGCTCGGGGCCGAGCCGCTGGCCGCGCGCGCGCAGGCGCTCGCGCTGCGCCGGATCGACCTCGAAGAGCTGGGCCTCGGCCGGAGCCAGGCTCGCGAGCAGCGCGCCCCGCAGGTGGTCGAGCAGGGCCGCCACGAGCTCGCCCTCGCCGCCTTGCACCGCCGGCAGCGCGGCGAGCGCCCCGGCGCGGTCGCCCGCCTCGAGGCGCGCGCACAGCTCCTCCACCCGCTCGGCGCCTCCGGAGCCGGCGATGCGGCGCACGTCCTCCACCGTCGGGCGCGTCCCGCTGAGGGCCAGGAGCTGGTCGGCGAGCGAGAGCGCGTCGCGCATGCTGCCGCGCGCGAGGCGCGCCAGCTCGCCCGCCACGCCGGGGCCGGGCTCGACCTGCTCCTGCGCCAGGATCTCCTCCAGGCGCGCGGCGATCACGTCCTCGCCGATCAAGGCCAGGCGCACGATCTGGCAGCGCGAGCGCACGGTCTCGATCACCTTGTGCGGCTCGGTGGTGGCGAAGAGGAACTTCGCGTGCGGCGGCGGCTCCTCGAGCGTCTTGAGCAGCGCGTTGAAGGCCGGCCCGGTCAGCATGTGGACCTCGTCCACGATGTACACCTTGAAGCGCGCGCGCATCGGCGCGTAGGCCACCTCCTCGCGCAGGCGGCGCGCCTCGTCGATGCCGCGGTTGGAGGCGGCGTCGATCTCGATCAGGTCGACCTCGCTGCCGGCGTCGGCGCACAGGCAGCGCTCGCACTCGCCGCAGGGGTCCGGCGCCGGGCCGCGCTCGCAGTTGAGCGCCTTGGCGAAGATGCGCGCGGCGGTGGTCTTGCCGGTGCCGCGCGGTCCCGTGAAGAGGTAGGCGTGGCCGACGCGGCCCTCCTGGATCGCGCCCTGCAGGACGCGCATCTGCACGTCCTGGCCGGCGACCTCGCCGAAGCGCTTGGGCCGGTACTTCCGGGCGAGGACCAGGTAGCTCATCCAGCCGGAGTGTAGCCCGGCGTTCCAGCGCGCGCCCCAGCCGCGGCGCGTCGATCGGCTCGCGCCGGGCGGGGCCCCGGCGGTGGGCCCGGTCTCCCCGCACATGGCTCCGTGCCCTTAGGGCTGCTCCGTTCCCGGCCTGACCCGGTTCGGGCTGGATCCATCGCGAGGGACCGGACCCGCCGCCGGGGCCCCAACGCTCGACATCGGAGTGGCGGAGAGGGAGGGATTCGAACCCTCGGTGCCGTTTCCGACACACACGCTTTCCAAGCGTGCTCCTTCAGCCGCTCGGACACCTCTCCAGGATCGGATTTTCTAGGACGTGGGTTGGCGGAGAGGGGGGGATTTGAACCCCCGGTGCCCGTGAGGACACGCTGGTTTTCGAAACCAGTCCATTCAGCCGCTCTGGCACCTCTCCTCGGGCGCTGCGGCCCGCCCCGCGGGGCGGCCTAGCGCTTGCTTCGAAAGAACTCCTGGAGCAGCGCGCGCGCCTCGCCGGCGCGCACGCCCTCCGCGATCTCGGCCCGGTGGTTCATCCGCGGATCGCTCAAGACCGATCCGAGCGAGGCGCAGCCGCCGAACTTGGGGTCGCGCACGGCCCACACGACGCGGGCCACCCGCGCGTGGGAGAGCGCCCCGGCGCACATGAAGCAGGGCTCGACGGTGGTGTAGACGCTCGCGCCGACCAGGCGCTGGGCGCCGATCGCGCGGGCGGCCTCGGCGATGGCGATCATCTCCGCGTGGGCGGTCGGGTCGCGCCGCGTGCGCGTCTGGTTGTGCCCGCGGCCGATGACCGCCCCGCTGGAGACGATCACGGTGCCGATCGGCACCTCGTCGAGCGCCAGCGCGGCCCGCGCCTGGTCCAGCGCGAGGTCCATATAGGCCACGTCGAGCTCGCTCGCAGCCGGCGAGACCTCGGGCAGGGCCCCGCCGCGCGCTCCCGCCGCGTCGGCGGGGCGGCTCGGGCTCGGCGTGTCGGCGGCTTGCACGGGGCTCCTCGGGCATCCGGCCGTTCCGCGTGCCGCGCGGTCCGGGCCGGACGTGGGGCGGGTACACCCAAGAGGACTCGAACCTCTAACCTTCTGATCCGTAGTCAGATGCTCTATCCAATTGAGCTATGGGTGCGTGGGGCGAAAGGTTGTAGCGGGGTCCTCCGGGCGAGTCAAGGCGCGCCGCTCGGCGGCTAGCCTTGACGACCGCGCCACGCGGCCGAAGGCCGCCTGTGGCGCAGCCGCGCCGAAGGCGCGGCGCGTCCTCGGGTAGGCGGAACGACCTCCCCCTGCGCGTTCATCCCGTCCGGCCGTGTGCGCGCACTGCGCCAGTATGGCCGCCCGGCGCGTGGACTCCCTCGCCGGCCACAGTACTCTAGGCCGCATGTCCAGCTCCCCCGCCCACCTGATCCGGCTCCAAGACCTCTCCCGGGCGCAGATCGACGACCTGCTCGACCTTTCGATGCGGCTCGAGCGGCGCGGCGCGCGCGAGTCGCTCTCCGGGCGCACGGTCGGTCTGCTCTTCTTCCGAGGCTCGCTGCGCACGCGGACCTCGTTCGAGGCCGCGATGTACCAGCTCGGCGGCAACACGATCAACCTCAGCGCGGCGTCCGATTTCTGGGAGCTGGAGGAGCGCGAGGGGGCGGTGATGGACGGCAAGGCGCCGGAGCACATCAAGGACGCGGCTGGGGTGCTCTCGGCCTACGTCAACGCCCTGGCGATCCGCCCCAAGCCGGCCGGGCAGTCGTGGAGCGCCGACCGCCGCGACGCGGAGATCCGCTCCTGGGCGCGCTGGGCCAAGGTGCCGGTGATCAACATGGAGAGCGCGCTCTGGCACCCGCTGCAGGCCCTGGCCGACCTGATGACCCTGCGCGAGACCCTGGGCGAGCTGGCCGGGCGGCGCCTGGCGGTGGTCTGGACCCACTCGCCGGTCCCGGCCACGCCGGCGGTGGTGCACTCGCTCCTGCACGCGGCGCTGGGGGTCGGCATGCACGTGAAGCTCGCCCACCCGCCGGGCTTCGAGCTGGACGGGGAGGTCGTGTCGGAGGCCGTGGCGCTGGCCGAGGAGAGCGGCGGGAGCCTGGAGACGGGCGCGGCCATGGCGGACGCAGTGCGCGGGGCGCACGTGGTGTACGCGCGCTCCTGGCAGTCGCTGGAGGATTACGGCAACCCGACGCTGGCGGCGAGCCGGCGCTCGCGCACGGTGGGCTGGACGGTGGACGAGCGGCTGATGGCGCTGGGCGACGACGCGAGGTTCATGCACGCCATGCCGGTGCGGCGCAACCTCGAGGCGACCGACGAGGTGCTCGACGGTCCCCGCAGCCTGGTGCAGCGCCAAGCGGAGAACCGCCTGCACTCGCAGAAGGCGCTGCTCACGATGCTGCTCCGCTGAGCGCGCGGCTTATACTCCGTGGCGGCCGCGGCCATGGGCGTTCCCGAGTTCACACACCTCCACGTCCATTCCGAGTACAGCCTGCTCGACGGGGCGAACCGCATCGCCGACTTGGTGCGCGCCTGCAAGGCGGACGGGCAGCGCTCGCTGGCCCTGACCGACCACGGCAACCTGTTCGGCGCGATCGAGCTGTACCAGGCCTGCACGGCGGAGGGGCTGCGGCCGATCCTGGGCTGCGAGGTGTACGTGGCGCGCTCCTCGCGCCTGGCGCCCCACAACCGCACGGAGAACCGCTACCACCACTTGACGCTGCTCGCGCGCGACCGCCAGGGCTACCGGAACCTCCTCGAGCTGGCCTCGGCGGCCTACCTGGAGGGCTACCACACGCGCCCGCGCATCGACAAGGAGCTCTTGAGCCGCCACGCGGCGGGACTGACCTGC
>DATKBQ010000489.1:0-8768 GCA_035546375.1 Planctomycetota bacterium
CGCCCGGCGCGAGCGCGCGGTGGCGGCGGGGCGCGCGGAAACCGTTGACGAACGTGCCTGGGCCGAGCGGGTCGAGGCGGCGGCGCGGGTACAGCAGCGCCTGGCTCGCGCGATGCTCGACCTGTCCGAGCCGGGGCGCTCGACGGTCGTGCTGCGCTACTTCGAAGGGCGCTCCGCCGCGCAGATCGCGCGCGAGACGGGGGTGCCCGAATCGACGGTGCGCAACCGCTTGCGGCGCGCGCTGGCCGAGCTGCGCGGGAGCCTCGAGCGCGAGTACGGCGGCGACCGCGGGCAGTGGCTCGCGGCGCTCCTGCCCATCGCCGGTTTTCCGCGCGCGTCCCTACTCGTTGGACCGTTCACGGCGGCCAAGGTGCTCCTCATGGGCTTGAAGACGAAGATCTTGGTGTCCGCGTCGCTCGTGCTCCTCGCGGCCCTTCCCTTCATCATGAGGGGTGACGAAGGGCCGCGAGCCGATTCGGCTCGGCCGCCCTCGGCCGCGGACGAGCTCCAGGTCGCCCAGCCGGGTCTCGTCGCTCTCGACGAATCGCCGGCGCGCGCCCCCGCCGCGGAGGTCGAGACACCTGCGGCGGCTCCCTCCGCCGTCGAAGCGGCACCGCTCGCTCCGCTGCCCGCCGGCATGGTCGAAGTGATCGTCGTCCGCCGCGGCGCTTCCCCGAGCGAGGCCGACATCCGCGTGACCGAAGGGCGAGTCTGGCTGGGGCTCACCGGCGTGTTCCTTCCGCGCGATCCCCAGGCCACGCCCGCCCAGACGCGCTTGGCGACCCTGGACGCTTCAGGCACCGCGCGCTTCTACGACGTCCCACCGGGCAATTACCCGGTCGGGGTGGAGCGCGGCCAAGCGGCCATCGTGCAGGCGTTCGTCGCCGTCCGTTCGGACGAAGGCGCGCGACGGGTCATCCGGCTGGGTGACGGCGGCCTGCGGGGAACCGTGCACGCCCCCGATGGACCCATCGTGTCCGGGGCACGGCTCCAGATCAGCCGCATGGGCGAGTTCGAGGAGCGCGTGCACGTGGTCACCTGGACCGATGTCGACGGCCGGTACGAAGCCCTGCACCTGCCCAGCGGGTCCTACGGCGTCGGAGTCGATCTCTCCGGCGTGCAGAATTCCTCGGGCGGCGAGTATGCGATCACGATCGAGCTGCCCGCGGGCACGGTCCTCGAGCACGACTTCGGCCAGCCGCAGGGATTGCCGCTCTGGCGCGGCCGCGTGTGGACGACTGCCGGCGAGCCGGCAGTCCAGCAGTCCTTCATCGGGCGCGACGGCCGAATCCACCTCACCCGCACCGACAAGTGGAGCTACACGCACCACCGCTGGGAGGAGGACGGCTCGTTCGCCATCCGGCTGGAGCCGGGCACCTACGAAGTAGCCGTCTCCCTGCCTGGGCGTGACGAGCGAGTCCTGGTGATCGAGGGGTTCACCGTCGATCGGGCTCCGAACACCATCGCGCGGGATGTCGAGTGCGATCTGCAGATCCCGGGCACGACCGTCACGGGCTTCGTTGCGAAGGGTCAGTGGATCTCGTTGCGCACCACACCCGACTCGAGGCCCTATGTCTGGATGCCGAGGCCCGCGGACGGTCGCTACCGCTTCGACGGCATCGAGCCGGGGCGGTGGTGGCTGACGGCCGACGACCTCGCAGCCGAAGTCGTGGTGTACGAGACCGATACCGTCGTCACGGTCGACCTGCGCTGAGGTTCCACTCAGCCGCCAGCGGAAAGGATCGCGCCCAGCGCCGAGCGCGCCCGCTCGACGTCCTCCGGGCCGACGTCGAGGTGCGTGACGAAGCGCAGGGAGGTCGGACTCATCGGCAGGGCGAGGACGCCCTCGTCCGCCAGCGCGGCAGAGAGGCTGAAGGCCTCGTGGGTCGGGTGCACGATCCGCGCCATCACGATGTTCGTCTCGATCTCCTCGGGAGGGCAGGAGATCCCGGGAAGGCCGTGGATGGCGGCGGCGAGGGCGCGCGCGAGGTCGTGGTCTAGCTTCAGGCGCTCGAGGTTGTGGTCGAGGGCGTAGAGGCCGGCCGCGGCGAGCACGCCGGCTTGGCGCATCCAGCCGCCCAGGCGCTTGCGCACGAGTCTCGCGCGCTCGGCGAAGGCCGCGTCGCCGGCGATGAGCGCACCGACCGGCGCTCCGAGGCACTTGGAGAGCGAGAGGCTGACCGAATCGGCGCAAGCGGCCCAGCGCTCGGGCTCGATGCGGGTGGCGGCGACGGCGTTGAAGAGCCGCGCGCCGTCCATGTGCACGGGGATCTCGAGCTCCTGGGCCACGGCGTGCACCGCGCGCAGGTTGTCGAGCGGCACCACGCGGCCGCCGGCGGCGGCGCCGGAGCCCATGAAGGTCTGCTCGACGCAGACGAGCGCGGTGCGCGGGCAGTGGATCGAGCGCAGGCGGACTACGGCGCGTACTTCGTCGGGATCGAGCGCGCCGCTCTCGGCGTGCAGGGTCACGCTCTGCAATCCGTGCAAGGCCCCGGCGGCGCCCGCCTCCCAGCACAGGACGTGCGCGCTGCGCTCGGCGACGATCTCATCGCCCGGCTGTGTCCAGGCGCCGAGCGCCACCTGGTTCGCCATCGTGCCCGACGGCACGAACAGCGCCTCCTCCTTGCCGAGCGCCGCCGCGACGCGACGCTCGAGCTTGCGGACCGTCGGGTCGCCGTCGAGCACGTCGTCGCCGACCTCCGCCTCGGCCATCGCCAAGCGCATGGCCGGCGAGGGCCGCGTCACCGTGTCGCTGCGGAAGTCGGCGGGCCTCACGCGCGCACGGCGGCCTGCAGGCACTCGCGCACGCGCCGCAGACCTTCCTCGATCTGCTCGGTCGACGCCGAGTAGCTGAAGCGCAGGTAGCCCTCGCCGAGCGCGCCGAAACTCGTCCCGGCGAGCACCGCGACGCCCGCGCGATCGAGCAGGAGTTCTTCCAGCGGCTTCGAGCGCATCCCGGTGCCCTGCACGTTCGGGAAGGCGTAGAACGCGCCGCGCGGCATCACGCAGGAGAAGCCGGGGATGTCGTTCAGCCCCTCGACGATCACGTGGCGGCGCTCGTCGAAGGCCTTCATCATGCGCTCGACCGCGTCCTGCGGCCCGCGGAGCGCCTCGATGCCGGCGACCTGCACCGGCGCGCTCGGGCAGGAGGTCGAGTTGATCTGCAGCCGCTCGGCGTGCACCGCGAGATCCTTCGGCCAGACGCCGTAGCCCAGGCGCCAGCCGGTCATCGAGTAGGTCTTGCTCCAGCCGTCGAGCAGGATCGTGCGGTCGCGGATCGACTCGTACGCCAAGAGGCTCGCGTGCTCGAGCCCGTCGTAGGTCATGCGCGAGTAGATCTCGTCGGAGAGCACCGCGACTTGCGGATGCTGCTCGAGCCCGCGCACCAGCCGGTCGAGCTCGGCCCTCGGCACGACGCCGCCGGTCGGGTTGGCCGGCGTGTTGACGATCAAGAGGCGCGTGCGCGCGGTGATCTTCGCGAGCACGGTTTCGGCGTCGAACGAGAAGCCGTTCGCCTCGGACAGCTCGATCGGCACCGCCGTCGCGCCGGTGAAGCGGATCAGCGACTCGTAGATCGGGAAGCCGGGGTTGGGGTAGAGGATCTCCGCTCCGGGCTCGCCGAACATCAGGATCGCGAAGAACATCGTCGGCTTGCCGCCCGGGACGATCACCACCTGGTCGGGGTGCACCTCGACCTTGCGCCGCGCGAGGATGTCCTCTGCGACCGCTTCGCGCAGCTCGGGCAGGCCGCGCGCCGGCGTGTAGAAGTGCCAGCCGTCGGCCAGCGCCTTGCGCCCGGCCTCGACGATGTTGTCCGGCGTGCGGAAGTCCGGCGCGCCGATCCCGAGGTTGACGATGCTGTGGCCGCGGGCCTGCAGGGCCTTGGCCCGGGCGAGCACCTCGAACGCGCTCTCGGTCCCCAGGCGCGACAGAGATTGGGCTAGCTTCACGGCGGTGGTGCTCCGCGGCGCGCGGGCGCGGGCCGAGGGGCCAGCCTAAGGGGTCGCGGATCCGGGGGTCAAGGGCGCCGGGCCCGTCTGCGGCGGCGTCCGTTTGCTGTGGCCACGCCGGCTCGCGCCGCTAGGCTGCACCGCCGCCCCCTGGTCCCGTACGGATTCCGGATGAAGTTCCTCCAACCGCCGTCTCCTTCGCGCCGGCGCCGCTGGCCGCGCCTCGCGCCGTTCCTCGCGATCCTCGCGCCGCTCCTCTTCGGCGCCTGCGCCCCCGAGGCCGACGTCGTCCTCTACTGCTCGCTCGACCAGGTGTACAGCGAGGAGTTCGTGCGCCGCTTCGAGCGCGAGAGCGGCCTGAAGGTCCGCGCCGAGTACGACGTCGAGGCCCAGAAGACCGTCGGCCTCGTCCAGCGCCTGCTCGAGGAGCGCGGCAGGCCGCGCTGCGACGTCTTCTGGAACAACGAGGTCGCGCACACCGTGCGGCTGGCCGACGAGGGGCTCTTCGCCGAGTACGCCTCGCCGAGCGCGGCCGACATCCCCGCGCGCTGGCGCGATCCGAAGAACCGCTGGACCGGCTTCGCGGCGCGCGCGCGGGTCTTCATCGTGAACACCGAGAAGGCCGAGCCGGCGCAGCTCCGCGGGCTGGCCGACCTCGCCGATCCGCGCTGGAAGGACCAAGCCTGCATGGCACGCCCGCTCACGGGCACCACGCTCACCCACGCGACGGCCCTCTACGAGGCCTGGGGAGAGGAGCAAACGCGCGAGTTCTTGCGCTCGGTGCGCGCCAACGCCGGGATCGTGCAGAGCAACGGCCAGGTCATGCGCCTGGTGCGCGAGGGCCGGCTCGCCTGGGGCTGGACCGACACCGACGACTTCAACGTCGCGCGCGTGCAGGGCTATCCCGTCGCGGCGGTGTTCCCCGACCAGGGCGAGGGCGAGCTGGGCACGCTGCTCATCCCGAACACGGTGGCGGTGCTCGCCCAAGCGCCGCATCCCGAGGCGGCGCGCAAGCTGGTCGATTACATCCTTTCGCGCGAGGTGGAGGCCGAGCTGGCGCGCTCGGACTCCGCGCAGATCCCCCTGCGCAGCGGCGTGCCGCCCCCACCGAGCCTGCCGCCGGTCGAAGCGCTGCGGGTGATGGAGGTGGACTGGCAGGCGGTGGGACGCGCGGTCGCGCGGCGGCACGAGGAGCTCAAGGAGATGTTCCTCGATTGAGCCGGCCGCTGGTCACCGTCCTCGCCGCGCTGTTCGCCCTTGCCGCCCTCGCCCCCATCGCCGTGATGCTGGCGCGCATCGGCTCCGGGGACCTGGCCGGCCTCTTCGACGCGCGCACGTTCACGCTGCTCGGCCGCACCGTGGTGTACGGCGTCGCGAGCGCCGCCCTGGCGCTCGCGCTCGGCGTCCCGTTCGGCTTCCTGGTGGCGCGCACCGACCTGCCGGGCGCCAGCTTCCTGCGGCCGCTCGGCCTCGTGCCGCTGCTCCTGCCGCCGATGCTCTTGGCGATGACCTGGACCGTGCTCATCGACCTCCGCGGCGCGCCGGCCGCGATCCTCGTCTCGGGCGCGGCGACCTTCCCGCTGGTCGCGCTGTTCGTCGCCCGCTCGGCCGAGCGCATCGACGGTCGCATCGAGGAAGCCGCGCTGCTCGCGGGCGGCCTGCGAGCCGTGCTGCGCGTCGACCTGCCGCTCGTGGCGCCGGCGGCCCTGTGCGCGGCCTGCATCGCGTTCGTCTTCACGGTGAACGATTTCTCGGTTCCGGACTACGTCTCGTGGGTCGGACCGAAGTTCAACGTGTACGCCGACGAGATCTTCGCCACCTGGCGCCAGCACTCCGAGCCCGGGCGCGCGGTGGCGACGGCGCTGCCGCTGATCGCGCTCACGCTCGCCTCGCTCCTTCCGGCGCTGGCGCTGCGCCGCCGGCGCGGGGCGCTCGCCGTGCAGGGCGGCGACTTCCGGAGCCCCGAGCCGCTGAGGCTCGGCGCGCTGCGCTGGCCGGCGCTCGGCTTCGCGGCGTTGCTAGTGATCCTGGCCGCCGGGGTGCCGCTGGCGCGCTTGGTCTGGGAGGCCGGCGGCGGGCAGCGCGGCTGGTCGGCGGACGGCTTTCGCTCCGCGATGGGCCGAGCGCTCGAGCGCTCGCGCGGCGACTTGGCGAACAGCCTGGTGTACTCCGCCCTGGCCGCGAGCGCGTGCGTCGTGCTCGGGCTGGGGCTCGGCCACGCGATCGAGCGCGCGCGGCGCGGGCGGTGGCTCGAGCCCCTCGCGCTGCTCCCGATCGCCGTCCCGGCGGTGCTCTTCGGGATCGGGATCGTCGTGTGCTGGAACCACGACTGGTCCGCGCGCTTCTACGACGGCGGCGGTCTCGTGGTGCTGCTCTACGTCGGGCGCTACGCAGCGTTCCCGATCCTGGTGATGTCGGGCGCGGTGGCCATGCTCGACCGCTCGCTCGAGGAGTCGGCGCAGCTCGCGGGCGTGCGGCCGGCGCGGCGCCTGGCGCGGATCGTCGCGCCGCTCTTGCGGCCGGCGCTCCTCGGCGGGTGGATCCTGGTCTTCGTCTTCGCCATGCGCGAGCTGGACGCTGCGATCCTGGTGCCGGCGGCGAACCACACGGCGATGTTCCGGATCTTCAACCAGGTGCACTTCGGCCGCGACGACTTCGTCGCCGCGCTGGCGCTGCTCCTGGTGTTCCTGATCCTCCTGCCCGGGATCCTGTGGTCGCTGTTCGGGCGCCGGCGGCTGGAGCTCCTGCCGTGAGCGCCTCGGCGGCAGAGGTTGCCCTATGAGCGCAGCCGCCGTCCTCCTGCGCGCGGTCTCGGTCGAGGCGGGCAAGGCCCGGATCCTGGGCCCGATCGATCTCGCGGTCGCGCCTGGAGAGCACATGCTGGTCGCCGGCCGCTCGGGCTCGGGCAAGACCACGCTCTTGCGCGCCATCGCGGGGCTGGCGCGGCCGAGCGCGGGGAAGATCGAGCTCTTCGGCGTGGCCGCGAGCGAGGGACCGCGGCTCCTGCTCGCGCCGGAGCGGCGCCGGATCGGCTTCCTGTTCCAGGGCGGGGCGCTGTGGCCGCACATGAGCTGCGCCCGCACCCTCGACTTCGCGCTGCGCGCGTCGGGCACGCCGCGCGCCGAGGTGGCGCGGCGGCGCGGGGAGCTGCTCGATTGGGTCGAGCTCTCGGGCTACGAGGAGCGCATGCCTGGAACGCTTTCGGGCGGCGAGGCCCAGCGCCTGGCCCTGGCGCGCGCGTTGGCCGCGCGGCCGCGGCTGCTCTTGCTCGACGAGCCCCTCGGGCCGCTGGACGCGGAGCTGCGCGGCTCGCTGCTCGCGCGGCTCGGCGCCCTGCAGCGCGAGCTCGACCTGACCGTGGTGCACGTGACCCACGATCCGGATGAGGCGGCGGCGCTGGCCTCGCGGACCCTGCGCCTGGAGGCGGGGAGGATCGCCGCCGAGCCGCGGGAGGCGCTGCGGTGAGCCCGCTGCGCGCCATCGCGGGCCTGCTCGTGCTCGGCGCGGCGGCCTGGCTCCTGTACGCGATCTTCGCGACGCCGGAGGCCGTTGCGGAGGCGAGGACGTTTACGAGCTCGCGCCAGTGCCAGGAGTGCCACGCCCAGGTCTTCGCCGAGTGGGAGGAGTCCTGGCACGCGCAGGCCTGGACCGACCCGGAAGTGCGCGCGCTCTCGAACGACTTCGCGAACACCGACTGCATCGACTGCCACGCGCCGCGGCCGGTGTTCGAGACCGGGATCGGCCAGCGCGTCCTGCCGCGCGCCGCGCGTCGCGAGGAGGGCGTCGACTGCATCGCGTGCCACGTGCTGCCGGACGGCCGGATGGCGGGCACGATCGAGGACCCCTCGGCGGCCTGCCGGCCGACCGAGCGGCGCGAGCTCGTGACGCCGGAGTTCTGCGCGCCCTGCCACGACCAGCACGGCACGGTGCAGCAGTGGCGCGCGAGCCGCTTCGCCGAGCCCGGGCCGCTCTTCAAGGACTGCGTGGCCTGCCACATGCCGCCGCGCGACGGCGACCCGAGCAAGGGGCGCGACCACCGCATGCACGGGGGGCACGACCTGGAGCTGGTGCGCAGCGCGGTGGAGCTGCGCGGCGCGCGCGAGGGCGGGCGCTGGGTGGTCGAGGTCGAGAACGTCGGCGCGGGCCACAACTTCCCGACCGACGAGCGCAGCCGGGCGGCGGATCTCTTCTGGCGGCCGATCGCGGGGGGCGCGGAGGGAGCGGCTCCGGCGGCGTGGCGCCACCTCTACCGCTTCCGCAGCCCCTACCGCTACGAGGTGGGGCTCGAGGACACCGAGCTGCCGGCGGGCGAGACGGTGCGCGTCTCGATCGAGGGCGAGGAAGCGGCGGGCGCGGTGGAAGTCGCGCTGTTCTACAAGCTCTCGCCGTACTGGAAGGACCCCGAGCACCCCGATCCGGAGCGCGAGGCGAAGCTCGTGCACCGGCTGAGGCTGGAGCCGTGAGGGTCGCGCGTCTCGCGCTCGCGCTCGCCGTCGCGGGCTGTGGCGGCGAGGCCGAGCACGCACCCCCGGCGACGAGCGCAATCCCGTACGAGGTCCGTCCGGTCGTCGCGCCGGCGATCGCGGAGCTCGAGCGCGAGCTGGGTCGCGAGGATGCCGCCGAGGTCCCCGGCGGCGCGGAGCTGCGCGAGCGCGTCGACGGCCTGCTCGAGACGGTGAGCGAGAGCCGCGACCGGCTGCGGCTCGCGGCCTTGGAGGAGCTGGCAGGCCTCGGCGACGTGGCCGTGCCGCTCTTGGAGGTGAAGCTGTCGGATGTGGCGGCGGATGCAGCGCTGCGCAGGGTGGCGGCGGAGGTGCT
>DATKBQ010000490.1:0-5946 GCA_035546375.1 Planctomycetota bacterium
GCGCAGGTACCAGACGAAGGGCCAGGAGCTCTGGTCGTCGTAGGCGACGAAGAGCTCGCGGTCTCCGGCGGAGCGCTCGCTGATGAGCTGGATCTCGCGCATCGCCCGCTTCACGTCGGGGCTGCCCTGGGCGTAGGAGAGATGCTCGGTCGCCAGGTCGTGGTTGAGGTAGCACAGCCGCAGCCCGGCGCGCACGGTGAGGGCGAGCAGGAGCCCGGCCACACCGAGTGCCACCAGGCGCCCCGCCTGCCGCGTCCCGGCGCGCAGGGCGGCGCGGAGCATGAGCGCGGCGAGCACCGCGATCACCCCGCCGCGCACGAACCACTCCATGGTCTCGGCGACCGCCTGCGTGGTCTCGCCCGCAAACGGCTCGGACGCGATCCAGCGCGCCAAGAGCGCGGGCCCCACCAGACCGCCGCCGACCAAGAGGAGCGCGCCGTTCCACCTGCGATCACGGGTCGCGGCGAACGCCACGCGACCGACGCCCCAGCCGGCGACGAGGCAGACCGGCAGCACCATGTGGGTCATGAGCCACGGCATCTTCTCGCCGGCGACCAGGTAGGCGCACCAGGTGGCGAGCGTCCACCACAGGAGGAAGGAGAGGAACGCCCGGCGCTCGGCGCGGTCGGGGAGGGAACCGTTGGTGGCCGCCTGCCTGCCGGGCTCGGGGAGGGGAGAGGTGAGGGGCAAGTCGCCCGCCGCGGGGTCCCAGAGCGGGCGGCGCAGGCGCGCGGCGGCGGCGAAGAAGGCGATGCCGCCGACGAGGAGCGGCGCCAGGTCGTAGAGGGCGCCAAGCATCAGGTAGTAGAACCACGGCTGGCTGCCGCGCGCGACTTCCTGCTGGGTGAGCCAGTAGCCGAGGCTCCCCACGATCCCGCTGGCGAGCCCGCCGCGCAGGTTGGTGAGAAACGTGGTGAAGAGGAGGAGCGCGACGCTCCAGTAGAGCGTCGTGAGCGCGGCCCAGTCGCGCAGGCGCAGGCCCACGGAGCGGCTGCGCTCCTCGCTCGACAGCCCCGGCCCGAGCAGCCGCCCGCGCGCCTTGATCCAGAGCCACACCAGCAGGCCCGCTGCGACGAAGTGCGCGATCACCAGCGCGGTCCCGGCGGCGTGGAGGCTGCGGACGTTCCAGCCGAACGCGAGGTAGCCGGCGCCGGACGCGAACGGCAGCACCAGCCCGAGCATGAGGACGGCGAGGTCGCCGGCGGCTGCGGCGCGCGCCGGATCCGCGCGGCGCGACGCGAACGCCTCGACCAGGAGCCAGGCGCCGAGGATCGCGCCGAAGATGAAGCTGACCTCCTTGGCGGCGAACGCGAGCGCCATCGCCAGGGTGACGAGGGCCAGCCAGCGCCGTCCACGGGTCGCCAGGTAGCGGAAGGCGCCGTAGATCCAGACCAGCGTGAACAGCGCGACGTGGATGTCCATCCACACCTGGCGGCTGTAGAACAGGAGCGTCGGCGAGAGCGCGACCAGGAGCGCGGCCGCGAACGCCCCGGCGCGCCCGAGGAAGGGACGCCAGAGCCAGCAGGCCGCCACCAGCCCCACACCTGCCAGCGCCGAGCTCACGCGCGCGGTGGCGTCGCTCGCTCCCAGGAAGAAGAAGACGAGCGCGTTGAGGTGATAGAGCAACGGGCCGTGGTAGACCGGGTCGTGAACGTAGGTTCCCTTGCGCAGGAGCTCGAAGGCGTAGAACGCATGGATGCTCTCGTCGTGGGACATCACGCGAGAGCCGAGATCGAACAGGCGCAGCGCCACGGAGACGCCGAGCAGGACCAGCCAAAAGGCCCACTCGATACCGCCGCGCCCGTCGAAGAGGTCGAGCCGCGGTCGGTGCACCGCTGGTGCGGATCCGGATACGAGACTCAAGTCGGTCAGCCCGTTCGACATGCCTTTCGGGCGGCCGTCACGGCTCGCTCGCCGCCTCGCCGCGGGCGGGTGGGCTCGCGATGGCGGCCTCCGAGTATAGGTAGCCGATCTCCCGGTACACCGGGCTGGGTGCGATCCGGACCGATCGACCGCAAGACTCGAGGCAGCGCACCAGCTCGCCATGATCGGCGGCGAAGTCGTGGTACTCGACAGCCATCCTGTCGATGCGCTCCAAGACCGAGGCACCAGCTCCGAGCAGGATCTCGAACTCGGCGCCCTCACAGTCCATCTTGAGGAAGTCGCACCGTCCGCCTGGCAGTCTGTCCAAGACCTGCTTCAGGTCCACCGCCGATACCATGGTGCCCACCGAGCCGGGACGCTCGTCCACGTGGTAGAGGACGGCCTCGCACAGGTCGTCGCGAAGCGTGACCCGGCCTGCTTCGGCGGCGACCGCCTCCTCGTGCAGGCGGACATTCTCCACCGCGTTCATCTCGAGGTTTCTTCGCATCACGGCCACGGATGCGGCGGCCGGCTCGTACGCATGTAGGACGCCGGGCGCGATGCGGCGCGCCGCGGGCACCGAGAACTCCCCGACGGCCGCCCCGATGTCGACTACGCGCCAACCCGCATGCAGGCCGGCCAGGCCGTAGAGGTCGTCCAGGATCGCCTCCTTGGCGACCCAGGCTTCGAGGAGCGAGCGCACCGCCAATCTCGTACCCTCCCTGAACTCTATGACGACCGGCCCCCTGCGTATCGCCAGCTCGATCAGTCGCCGCCGGGTACGGACACCGGCCGCGAGCAGCACGAGTGAGCGGGCGTAGTAGAGCAGCCCGGAGTGGAGAATCCGCGTCAGCTTGGGCTTTTTGCCGCCCATCGTCTGCAGGCGCTTCCGTCGTGCTCTGGCGCCGTTGCGTGCGCCACCCGGCAGAGCGCCCCGCCGCCGGGAGGCGCTGATCATCTCAGAAACCGGCGCGCCCCAGGTGGCGGGCCGGTTGGCGCCGGCTGCGGCCCGTGCAGGCGCAGGGGCAGGAGCTCGGAGTCGCCGGATCGACCCTCACCGCGGTGTAGAGTTTCGGCCCGGACTCTACCGTGGCGACTTAGGGCTCGACGGTGTCGCTGGACGATCACAGGCGCGTGACTGCCTTCCCGGAGCGCTCCGCGTGACTGCACGCCTCGGGGTCGTGGTGAGGTCGCTGGCCGTCGCGCTCCGCCCCGATCGGGATCTGCGCGTCTCGCTGGGCGCCCTCGCCAAGGTCGCCAGCGGCCTCCTGCTCGGCGCTCTCGTTGTCGGCGTCCGTCTCTACCGGCTCGAGGACATTCCCGGCGAGTGGTACGGCGACATCTCCACCCTCTACGAATACTCGCTCCGTGCCAGCAACGGCGATTTTCCCAAAGGGCTCTACATCCTCGGCGTGGGGCCGCTCTATCCGCTCGCGCTCGCTCCCTTACTGAGCCTGCTCGGCACCCGCTACCTGACGATTAAGCTGGTGGCCGTGCTCTGGAGCCTCGCAGGCCTCGCCGCCCTCTACCTGTTCTGCCGTCGTCTTCAGGGCCCCGGGTTCGGCGCCATCGCGGTGGCGGTTGCGGGCACCGGGTCCTGGCTGTTGATCTTCAGCCGGCTGGGCGATCTCCACGCCGCCGTCCCCTTCGTGGTCATGGCCTCGCTGGCGCTGGCGGCGAAGGTCGTGACCACGCCTTCCGGCGGCGCACTGGCGGCGCTCGCGTGTGGCGTCGTGACGGGAGCCAGCGGCTACCTCCACGGCGCCGCTTTCGCCGTACCGGTGCTCGTCACCGCCATGCTGCTGGCCTTCCAGCTCGCGCGGCGACCGCGACTCCCGGCCCGCAATCTCCTGCTCTACGCGCTGGCGCTCGCCGCCACGCTGGCGCCGATGGCCCTCGATTACCTGGGCTCGCCGGACGCTCTCGGCGGCAGTCACTTCGCCGCTCGATTGGTGCGTGGCGAAAGCGCGTCCTCCCATCTGGCGAGCAACCTCGCGACCGCGCTCGCCGCCTATGTGACCCGGGGCGACCCCGTCTACCGCTTCAATCCGCCGCAACTCCCGCATCTCGATCGCGCGAGCCTCGCGCTCGCGGTCCTGGGGTGCATCTTCTGGCTGATGCCTGGGCGACGTCGCTGGGGAGCCGTTCTCGTCGGCGGCTTCCTCCTGATGCACCTGCCGATGGCGCTGGCCCGCGAGTCCGACCCCAGCGCGCCGCGCACGATCGGAGCCGCCCCGTTGGCCTACGTACTCACCGCCAGTGGGATCTGGTGGCTCGGCAGCCTCGCGCGGCGGCGCCACCGGATCGCCGGCAGCGCGCTGGTGGCCGCGCTGCTGCTGCTGGTGGTGAGCCTCAACCTCCGCCGTTTCTTCGTCCTCTACGAGGCCACGCTGCCGTACGAGAACACACCGCTGGCGCGAGCCATCACCGCCTACGTCGACATGCTGCCTCCGGGCACGGCGGTGCACCTGGTGGGATCGACCTGGGCCCCCGGCTTCATGCCCGAGCCCAAGAGCATCCGCTACACCATGCGCCAGCCACGGACGCTCCTGGAGGAGATCGTCGAGCGGTTCGACTGCCAGCGGCTGGCGCGGATCCAGCGTCCGGCGGTGCTGATCTGGATGCACCAGAGTCCCACCCCGAGCCCGCGAACGGCTGCCTGCTCCGCCGATCTGGCCCCGCAGCTCTATTCGAGCTCACGTGGGCTGCCGCTCTTTCACGCCGCCACGCTCGGAGCCGCCCGGCCGCTTCCGACAGACCACGACGAGCGGACCTGGCCGGCCGACCAGGGTCTCACCGCCGCCGGAGAAGGATCGCTGCCTCCCGTGGACACGTGGCGCAGCGCCGGGATCGAGCTCGCGGGCCGGCCCGTCGAGATCCTCCATCTCCCGCTGGACATGGGCGCGCCGCAGAACATCGTGGACGGCGACCTCTCCACGCCGATGCGAGGAGCCCGGGACAATCCCTACGCCTTCGAGCTGCGCTACGCGGAGCCGACGCCGATCGAGCGCTTGGTTCTCCACCTGGGCCACATGCCCGAGTATCGGGTGGAGGCGCTGATCACGCGGCCCGACGCCGAGCCCACGACGGTCACCGTCCACGACCGACCGCAACCCGGGGTCCCCGTCGTCGAGCTCGCGGTGCCCGGCGCACCCGTGCTCGCGACCTCGGTACGGATCACGATCTTTGACATTCGACCCACACCGGCCGAGGGATGGCACATCCACGTCTTCGAGCTGGAGCAGCGCTGACGTCCCGGGCGCGGCGGCAGCAGCACCAGCCCTCCGGCGGCTGCCCGGTGCAAGCCGGATCGAAGCTTTTCGGAACGAGCCAGACGAGGGTGCTCCGGCTCGCGCGGAGCCGGGCGTCCGCTCAACCGGCTCGGGCGGCGGAGGTGGCCACCCGTGCGATCGCGCGGGCCCGCACCGGCGGCGGCGCGCCGGGCGCAGTAGCGCCGACGACAAGGTAGATCTGCACGTCGGGCGTCGAGTAGAGGGGCGCGAAGAGCTCCGGGGAGCGCGAGAACTTCTCGAGCCCCGGCTCGGCGTAGTAGGCCCGCTCGACGGGCCCCACGTAGACCAGCTCGACCCCGTACTTGTGGAGCAGCGCGACGGCGTCGGCGGCATCGGCCGAGGAGTAGATGCGCTCCACGTCGCGTGCTCGCCGCCCCACCGGGTCGCTGCGCCGGATGGCGCGCTGCTGCTTCTGGTGCCAGTCCCAGCCGAGGACGGTGGGTAGACCGGTGAACATGCTGATGCGGGACCCCCAGCGGTACGGAGGGATCGCGGCCTCGAGCACCACCGGGTTGCCGACGACATTCTCGCGCAGCCATGCCATGGCCGCCCCGTCCGCCGCCAGCTCGATCTGGATCCGATCGTGATGGACCGCGGTGGCGAGGAACGCGCCGCCGTCGAGGCTCGGCCCCAGCTCGGGATCGAACCGATCGCGCAGCCGCGCCGGGGTCGCCATCACGGTGTACAGCAGAGCGGCCGCCGCGGTGACGACCACCGCGCCGACGAACGCGGTCCGACCGGCGGCCCCGGCGATCACGCGCACCCGCGAGAAGCTGCCCCCGCGCCCACG
>DATKBQ010000491.1:0-4246 GCA_035546375.1 Planctomycetota bacterium
TCGGTCGCCCTGCGCGGGCCAGCTCTCCAGCGCGCCGACCTCTTGCCCGAAGGTGAACGAGCACCCGACGGTCGCGATCCGCCGCACGCCCTCGGCGCGCTCGCGCGGGAGCGGCTCCGCGCCGATCCGGCAGCCCGCCCAGTCGAAGCGCGTCTCGCCCGAGCCCCCGCTGGGCCGCGGGCACCAACCCAGCTCCGCGTCGAACCCGATGGCGCCGTACGGAGCCTCGCCGCGCTCCAGGCTGGAGCGGGTCCACTTCAGGACCTCGCGCTGCAAGCGGCAGAAGAGCGGCGGCTCGAAGGGCGCGACGCGGCGGCCCAGGAACTCGCCGCCCTCCAGCGCCGTGTGCTGCGCGATCTGGTCGAGCGCCGCCAGGAGGACGAACCCGCCGGCGAAGGCCGCTGCGGAGAGGCGCTTGCGGGTTCCGGGCGGCGCAGGAGACATGGTCGAGCTCCCCATGCTTCGCGGGGCGAGCGTGAGGGATTCCAGCACCCGCATGCCTCTGCGGCAATCCTGCCCAGTCAACGGAGTCGAGGGCAGCCGGCGAAGCTCCAGCGGTCCTCGACAGCTTCGCCGGCGTTTGCTCCAATCCCTTGGATCCGCCCGTGCCCTCCCGCCGGCCGCGCGATGCCCGCTCGCCCGGCCGCAGCGCGGCAGCGGCGGCCTGCCGCCCGGCCCGGGGGACGACCGCCACCCCATGCCGCGACGCGACGACCTCGAATCGATCCTGATCATCGGGAGCGGTCCGATCGTCATCGGCCAGGCCTGCGAGTTCGATTACTCCGGCACCCAGGCCTGCAAGGCCCTGCGCGAGGAGGGCTACCGGGTCGTGCTGGTGAACTCGAACCCGGCGACGATCATGACCGACCCGGACATGGCCGACGCCACCTACGTCGAGCCGATCACCGTGCCGGCCATGACGCACATCCTCGAGCGCGAGCGGCCTGACGCGATCCTGCCCACCATGGGCGGCCAGACCGGCCTGAACACGGCCCTCGCTCTCTTCGATGCGGGGGTGCTCGACCGCCTGGGGATCGAGATGATCGGCGCCCGCGCCGAGGTCATCCGCAAGGCCGAGGACCGCGACCTCTTCCGCGCGGCGATGGCGCGCTGCGGCCAGACGAGCGCGCACTCCGGAGTGGCCCACACCATGGAGGACGCCCGGCGCGTGCTCGGCGAGATCGGCCTGCCGTGCGTGATCCGGCCGGGCTTCACGCTCGGCGGCAGCGGCGGCGGGATCGCCTACAACGTGGAGGAGTTCGAGGAGATCGTCGCCCGCGGGCTGTCGCTCTCGATGAACAGCGAGGTCTTGATCGAGGAGAGCCTCCTGGGTTGGAAGGAATTCGAGATGGAGGTGATGCGCGACAACGCGGACAACGTCGTCATCATCTGCTCGATCGAGAACCTCGACCCGATGGGCGTGCACACCGGCGACTCGATCACGGTCGCCCCGGCGCAGACCCTGACCGACCGCGAGTACCAGCGCATGCGCAACGCCTCGATCGCGATCATGCGCGAGATCGGGATCGAGTGCGGCGGCTCGAACGTGCAGTTCGCGATCCACCCCGAGGACGGGCGCATGATCGTGATCGAGATGAACCCGCGCGTCTCGCGCTCCTCGGCCTTGGCCTCGAAGGCCACCGGGTTCCCGATCGCGAAGTTCGCCGCCAAGCTGGCCGTCGGCTACACGCTCGACGAGATCCAGAACGACATCACGCGCGAGACTCCCGCCTGCTTCGAGCCGACGATCGACTACTGCGTGGTCAAGATCCCGCGCTTCGCCTTCGAGAAGTTCCGCGGCGCCGACCGCACGCTCACCACCCAGATGAAGAGCGTCGGCGAGACGATGGCGATCGGCCGCACGTTCAAGGAGGCGCTGCAGAAGGCCCTGCGCGGCCTGGAGACCGGCCGTCCCGGTCTGGGCCTCGACCCGCGCAACCCGGCCGAGGAGCTGACGGAGGACCGCCAGGCCCTGACGCGCGCGCTGCGCGTCCCCAACGAGCACCGCATCCTGGCCGTGCGCTCGGCGTACCGCGCCGGCTGGAGCACGTCCGAGATCCACGACGCCACCAAGATCGATCCCTGGTTCCTGGAGAACGTCCGCGAGCTGGTGGACTTCGAGCGCGAGCTGGCCGGCGCCCTGCTCACGCGCGAGCTGCTCACCCAGGCCAAGCGCCTCGGCTACTCCGACCCGCAGATCGCGGTCGCCGCCGGCACCAACGCCGAGGCGATCGCGGCGCTGCGCGAGGAGTACGGCCTGGCGGCGACCTACAAGCTGGTCGACACCTGCGCCGCGGAGTTCGAGGCCTACACGCCCTACTACTACTCGACCTGGGAGGACGAGTCGGAGGTGCGCGTCTCCGAGCGGCGCAAGATCATGATCCTGGGCGGCGGCCCGAACCGCATCGGGCAGGGCATCGAGTTCGACTACTGCTGCGTGCACGCGGCCTTCGCGGCGCGCGAGATCGGCCTCGAGTCGATCATGGTCAACTCGAACCCGGAGACGGTCTCGACCGACTACGACACCTCCGATCACCTGTTCTTCGAGCCGCTGACGCACGAGGACGTGATGCACATCGTGCGCACGGTGAAGCCGCACGGGATCATCGTGCAGTTCGGCGGTCAGACGCCGCTCAACCTGGCCAGTGGGCTGCACCGCGCCGGCGCGCCGCTGATCGGCACGCCGGTGGACTCGATCGACCGCGCCGAGGACCGCGAGCAGTTCACCGAGTTCCTGCGCAAGCTCGGGCTCGACCAGGCGGAGAACGGAATGGCGACCGACGCCGCCCAAGCCTTCGAGGTGGCGCGGCGCATCGGCTATCCGGTGATCGTACGGCCCTCGTACGTGCTCGGCGGGCGGGCCATGGAGATCGTCTACGACGACGAGTCCCTCGACCAGTACATGCAGAGCGCGGTCCAGGCCTCGCCCGACCGCCCGATCCTGGTCGACAAGTTCCTCGAGGAAGCGATCGAGGTCGACGTCGACGCCATCTCGGACGGCCGCACGGTGGTCATCGGCGGCGTGATGGAGCACATCGAGGAGGCCGGGATCCACTCCGGCGACTCGACCTGCGTGCTGCCTCCGCACACCCTCGACCAGACGATCCAGGACGAGATCGTGGCCGCCACGAAGGCCATGGCGCGCGAGCTGGGCGTGATCGGGCTGATGAACGTGCAGTTCGCGGTCAAGGGCGACAAGGTCTACGTGCTCGAGGTCAACCCGCGCGCCTCGCGCACGGTGCCCTTCGTGAGCAAGGCGATCGGCGTGCCGCTGGCCAAGCTCGCGGCGAAGGTCATGTGCGGCCACACGCTCTCCGAGCTCGGCTTCACGCGCGAGATCGTGCCGCCGTACTTCTCGGTCAAGGTGCCGGTCTTCCCGTTCAACAAGTTCCCCGGCACCGACATGCTGCTCGGGCCGGAGATGCGCTCGACCGGCGAGGTCATGGGCATCGACGCCGACCTGGGCTTCGCCTTCGTCAAGGGCTTCGAAGCGGCGGGAATGAAGCTGCCGCTGCGCGGGCGGGTCTTCGTCTCGGTCAAGAACGCCGACAAGCGCGCGATCGTGCCCGAGGCCCGCGAGCTGGTGCACCTGGGCTACGAGCTGTTCGCCACCGACGGCACGTGGCGCACGCTGCGCGCGAACGGCGTGCCGGTCGAGCGCGTCAACAAGGTGCACGAGGGCCGCCCGCACGTGGTCGACCGGATCAAGAACCGCGAGATCGACCTGGTGCTGAACACGCCTCTGGGAAAGCAGCAGCGGACCGACGACAGCACGATCCGCGCCGCGGCGGTCCAGGCCGGAATCCCCTGCATCACGACCCGCGCGGGGATCAGCGCCATCGTGGCGGCACTTGCGGCGATGCACCGCGGGCAATACCAAGTGCGCCGCCTGCAGGAGCACCACCAGCTCGCCCGCCAGGCTTCGGGAGACCCCGAGCTCCCGGCTCCAGCCCGGCCTCGCGTAGCCGCAGGCGAGTGACCAGTCCCGGACCCGCCAGGCGCGCCGCGTCGATCGGTTTCGCGCTCGCAGCGCCAGTGCAGCCGTGCACGCCGGTCAGGGTCTCAGCGCAAGAGCTTGCCGGCGCTGTAGAACCCCGTGCGTGCATCGAGCGATCCGTCGCTCGAGCGGAAGGTCCACCAGCCCTCGCGTAGGCCGCCATCGAAGCGGCCCGCCTCGGCGACCGAGCCGTCCTCGTACCAGGCGCTCCACGCCCCCTCACGGCGGCCGGCGACGTAGGTCCCCTGC
>DATKBQ010000492.1:0-4104 GCA_035546375.1 Planctomycetota bacterium
CCGAGGTTGACCTGGGCCACCGGGTTGCGCGGGCCGAGGTCGGCGGCGCGGCGCAAGGCGACCTCGCCGGCGGTGATGTCGCCGGATGCCAGCGCGAGCCGGCCGAGGTTGGACCAGGGCCGGCTGTAGAGCGGGTCGAGCGCGGCCGAGCGCTCGAAGGCGGCTCGGGCGCCGGCGAGGTCGCCCTCCTCCTCGCGCGCGAGCCCGAGGTCGTTCCAGGCGGGCGCGGCGCGCGGCTCGTGGGCGAGCACGGCTTCGGCGAAGCTCCCGCGGTCCGCATAGACGCCGGCGCGCCACCAGGCGCCGAGGACGCAGAGTCCGAGCAGCAGGGTTGCAACGGCCATGCGTGATCGCCCGCTCGGCAACGCGGCGCCCGCGGCCCGCCATCCCGCGTGCACGAGCGCCGTGCCGAAGGCCAGCGGGAGGTAGAGCCAGCGCGGGGCGAAGAGCGCGCCGGCCGGGACGAACTGCAGGACGGGCGCCACGCAGAGCGCCGCCAGGGCGGCGGACCAGGCAGCGGCCGAGCGCGGCCGGCGGCGCGCGGCGAGGAGGCCGGCTGCGGCCAGCGCGATCCAGAAGAGCCAGCCGAGGGCGGCCTTCAGCGCCAAGAGCTGCGCGTCCGGCGCGAACTCGCGCGAGCGCTCGTAGCTCGGCGGATAGCCGGCGGGGAAGGCGACCAGGCGCAAGCCCTCCAGGATCGCGCGGCCGCCGATCAAGAGGCGCGCGGGAGAATCGGAGAGCGGGCTCGGCAGGTGCGTCGCTTTCGGCCACGGGCTGCCCAGGGCGTGCGCGCGCAGCACGAGGACGAGCCCGATCGCTACCGCGCACCCGAGCGCGCTCGCGAGCGCCATGCGGCGCGAGTGGCGCAGCGCGAGCAGGAGGTACAGCGGCGCGAAGACGACGCCGTCCTCCTTGCCGAGCAGCGCGAAGGCGAGGCCCAGCGCCGACGCGAGCGCAGCGGCGCCCGAGCGCGTGGCCGATGGTGCGCGCCACGGAACGCCGAGGGCGAGCAGCGCGACGGCTCCGGCCAACCCTCCGGCGGCCGACACGAGCGAGGTGCGGCCGGAGATCCAGGCCACCGCGTCGGCGAGCGCGGGGTGCACCGCGAACACGGCGAGACCGGCCCAGGGCAGCGCATCGCCGTGCGTCGTCGGCCCGAGCAGCAAGAGCAGGAAGCCGAGCAGCGCGACGCACAATGCGTGCAGGATGACGTTCGTGAGGTGCCAGCCGGCGGGGCGCTCGCCCCACAGCGCGCGGTCGGCGCGCAGCGCGAGCGTCGCCAGCGGGCGGTAGTGACCGGCGGGCCCGAGGTGCTCCCAGTAGTCGCGCTCGAAGGCCGCGCGCGCGCCGAGCGCTCCGGTAACCACCGGGTTGGCCTCGGTGGCCTCGCGGTCGTCGAAGGCGAAGCCGCCGCGCACGATCGAGCCGCTCCAGGCGAGGATCGCGAGCAGCACGCAGGCCAGGACCTGAAGCGGCCCGAGCGATCGCTGCGCATACGGAGTCAGGACAACTCCCACCAAGTTCCTCGCAGGTCGCCCACCTTCGAGCGGGCCGGCGGCCGGACGAAGGTGGGCTACTTGTAAGGAATCGGGTGGGAGTTGTCCTGACTCCGTACCGCGGCCGCGCGTGGACAGGGGGCTGGACGGCCGTATCCTCCAGCGGGTGCCGCGAGCCGGTCCTGCGACGCCCTTGCGAGAGGCAACACGAACCGCCGCCGAGGCTCCCCCCGCGCCGGCCCGCTCGGCCCTCGCGGAGCGGCTGGCGTGGCTCGCGCCCGTGAGCGTGATCTTCGTCGCCGCGCGGCTCGCGCTGCTCTTCGCCCTCGGCGACGTCTTCTTCCACGGCGAGGAGCTGGCCAAGGCTGCCGCGGGCAAAGCGATGCTCGACGGGCTCGGCGTCGAGCACCACCGCCTGGCCTACCACTACTACGAAGGCGGCGGCTTCGTGGTCAGCCACCTGGATGCGCTGGCCTTCCGGCTCCTCGGGGAGAGCCTCCTGGCGCTCAAGCTGGTCGCCCTCGCCCTCGGCGTCCTGACGCTGTGGGCCGGCTGCATCCTGTGCGAGCGCGCCTTCGGGCGCGCGAGCGCGATCGCCTTCGGCGCGCTGTTCACCTTCGCGCCGGCGAGCTTCCAGAAGCTGTCGCTGCTCGCGCTCGGGATCCACTTCGAGTCCCTGCTCTTCGTGATCCTGGTCCTGCACTTCACCTGGAGGATCCTCTTCGACGGCGATCTTCGCGCGCGCACGTTCTTCTTCCTCGGGCTGTCGGGCGGCTTCGGCACCTACTTCTCCTATCCGTGCGCGCTGGTCTTCGCCTACTCGGGGCTGGCGCTCCTCGCGCTGCGGCCGCGCTCGCTCGCGACGCGCGCTTCGCTCGCCGGCTGGGCCGGCCTGGCCCTGGGCCTCGCGCCGCTCGCCCTCATGTGGGTGCTGGTCGGACAGCGCGTGCTGGACATCCACGGCCAGGATCTCCTGGGCGCGGGCGCGCGGCCCAAGGCGGAGCTCCTGCGCGACTTCCTGGCCTCGCTCTTTGCGGGCCGCGGCGCCCTCGACACCGTCGCGCTGGCGCTCGTGCCCTGCGCGGCGCTGATCGGGCTAGCGGCGCTGATCCTGGAAGAGGGCGAGCGCCGCGCGCGCTCGCGGGGCCTGTTCCTCCTCGGCTACGGCGCCGTCTTCGCGGTCGCCTACCTCGCGGGCGGGTTCACGGTGGGCGCGGTCTACCACCACTTCCTCTTCGAGCGCCTGAGCCAGGCCTGGCTCGTCGCGCTGCTCCTCGCGGCGGCCGGCCTGCCGCGGCTGATCGTGAACGGCGGCGGCTCGGTCGCCTCCCGGGCCGCGGGGTGGCTCCTCTTGCTCGGGCTCCTGAGCGCGGGGATCGCCGACACCTTTGCACTCGTCGACGCGGGCGCGGGCCGCAGCCTGGCCGGCAGTTGGCAGCTCCTGCGCTCGACGAAGGGCTACGACTACCCCGACTACGTGGGCAAGGTCGAAGGCCACCTCGCGGGCCAGCCCCGGACGCGATTGGCGGTCCTCTCGCGCTTCGACGAGCCCGATCCGCCGCTCTTGCGCGCCGCGCTCGGGCGCGAGCTGCTCTCGCGGATCGAGCCCGCGCCGAGCCGGCCGTTCGAGCTGGCGCAGGAGGCCGGCGGCCCGCTCGGCGTGGCCGACTACGTGCGCGGGTTCGGCCCCCTGTGGCGCCGGCTCTACGGCGACGACCTCCCCGAGACGCTGCGCTCGGCACTGGCGACGGCGCCGCCGGGGCTCGGCCGCGCCGTGGAGGAGTCGGTCGGGCGCTACGGCCTAGGTCACCTGACGAGCCTGGAGCGCATCCAGCGCGAGGTCCAGATCGGGCTCGAGGTCCCGCTGCCCGCCGGATACTTCCGCGGCCTCGGCTACCGGCTGTACTCCGTCCTCGGCTCCCAGAGCCCCGCGCCCTACTGGCAGCGCCGCGAGCTGCCGTTCGCGATCGACCGCGGCGCGGCGGCGCGCTTCATCCTGCGCCAGGACCCGTCCATCCAGCCGCAGCTCTTGGAGGGCTGGCGCCAGGCCGTCAGCGAGCACGAGCTCCCGCGGCGCTGAACGCGCGGTGCGCTCCTGACCGCGCTCAGTCCGCGCTGACGTGCGGCACTTGCAGCCCGACCAGGTCGCGGTCCTGGCGGGAGAGGGTGTGGCGCCACTCGGACTGCTCGACGCGGCGGCGGTGGGCCCGCTTGCGCGTGCGCACCTCGAACCAGTCGCCGATCAGGACCGGGTGGCGGACCATCGCCACCAGCCGCTCCCACTTGCGGTGCAGGCGCACCGAGAGGCGGCTGACCTCGCGCGCGTGGATCTTCAGGAGCCGCTCGCGCTCCTCGTGCAGCTCCTGGTGCGAGAACGTCGGGTGCTTGAAGGTCTCGGTCGCGTGCCAGTAGTGGAACTCGATCTCGGCCACGTCCTTCAAGAGGTAAGGCTTGAGCTGCTCGAAGACCTCCGTGCCCGGGATCGGCTGCAGCACGGACACGCAGATCGCGTTCGGCCGCGAGAGCTTGACGATCTCCTCGGTCAGGCGGTGGTCCCTGTGCTTCTCGTTCGGGAAGCCGTAGAGGATGAAGTACTTGAAGTACATCC
>DATKBQ010000493.1:0-2862 GCA_035546375.1 Planctomycetota bacterium
CTTCGCGGTGGTCGACGCCGTGCACGGCGAGGGGCCGCGGGATCCGTCGCGCACGGCGCGCGAGCTGTGCGAGGCGAGCGCGAGCCAGTCGCCGGGGCTGCGCCTGGACGGCCTGCTGCTCGTGCGCTCGCCCGCCGGCGAGGGCGACTGCCGGATGGAGATCTACAACTCCGACGGGAGCCGGCCGGAGGCCTGCGGCAACGGCTTGCGCTGCGTGGCCCGCTTTGCCCGCGAGCGCGGGCTCGGCCGCTCCGACCTCGTGCGCGTGGAGACCGACGCCGGCTTGCGGCGCGTGCAGCTCGCGCGCGAGCACGATCGCATCGTCGCGGCCCGGGCGACGATGGGCGTGCCGCGCCTGGATGGGCTCGAGGTCGAGCTCGAGACGCCGCTCGGGTCGGTGAGCGCGACCTTGATCGACATGGGCAACCCGCACTGCGTGATCTTCGTCCCCGACGTGCGCGAAGCGCCGGTGGGGGAGCTGGGGCCGATCCTCGAGCGCCATCCGCGCTTCCCGCAGCGCACCAACGTCGAGTTCGTGACGCCGCGAGCGCGCACGGCGGGACGGCGCGGGCGGATCGCCGCGCGCGTGTGGGAGCGCGGCGTGGGCGAGACCACGGCTTGCGGCACCGGCGCCTGCGCCGCGGCCGTCGCCGCCGCGCTCTCCGGGCGGAGCGAGCTGCCGACCGACGTCGAGCTTCCCGGCGGCGTCCTCGAGGTCTCCTGGGACGGCCGGGGCGAGGTCGAGCTGGCCGGGCCGTGCGAGGAGCTCGGCGCGGGCGAATGGCGGGAGCGGCCGGTTCCGTGATCGAGCCGATCCGCCTGGCCCACGGGCTCGGCGCCGAGGAGGCGCGCCGCCGCGTGGAGCAGCTCGCCGAGCGCCACGGCGTGCGCGTCACGCCGCACGCGGACGGGCTCTCCGGCGGGCTCGAGACCAGCGCGCCGCTCTTGGGCACCGTGCGCGCGCGCTACGCGATCGCGGAGGACTCGCTCGAGCTCGAGGTCGTCCAGGCGCCGGGTCTCCTGCCGCCGGGGGCTCTGCGCCGGCGGCTCGTCGAGGAGCTGGCCCGCGCGTTGGCGTAGGCGCGGAAAGCGCGTGAGGCGCGGAAGAATAGGGCGCTGCGCCGAGAGCGCTGACGCGCAAGCCAAATAGGCGGCCTTGGGATACCTCGTCCACATCGTGCTGGCGCTCGGCGCCGTCGCACTGGTGGAGAGCGCCGGCGCGACCGGCTGGCGCTGGCCGGCAGCGGTGCTCGGCTCGTGCGGCGTGCCGCACCTCTTGCTCGCGCTCGCGCAGCGCCAGTACCTGCGCGGGCGTTTCCGCAGCGCGTCGCTCGTCTACCGCCTGCTGAGCTGGTCGCCGCCGATCCTGCAATGGGCCGCGCTCGGACTCTTCGGCTGGCACCTCACCGTGCAGGACCTCGTGGGCGGCAGCGGGGAGCTGCTCGCGTGGCCAGGGCCGGCGCTGCTCTTCGTGCTCGCGCCGTTTCTGGTCTTCGAGCTGCTCGCGATCGACGCGCGCGCGCGCATGGGCGCGGAGAGTCCCGCCGACGTGCGCCGGCTGCGCGGGTTCCAGTCGCGCATGTTCCTCTCGGGCCTCGCGCCGCTGGCCCTGTACGTGACGATCGCATGGCTGGTCGGCTCGAGCGAAGTGGCGCGGGTCGAGATCGAGCAGGTCTCGCTGTGGGGGGGACTCTTCGCCCTCGTGTTGCTCGGCGGATTCATCCTGCTGCTCCCCTGGGTCCTGCGCGCGACCTGGGACACGGAGCCCCTGCCGAGCGGGATCGAGCGCTCGCTGCTCGAGGAGGTCGCGCGCCGGAGCGGCTTCCGCTGCCGCGAGCTGCTCCTGTGGCGAACCGGCGGCCAGATGGCGAACGCCGCGGTGGTCGGCGTGGGGGCGCGACATCGCCTGGTGCTCTTCTCCGACGCGCTGCTCGCGCAGCTCTCGCCGCGCGAGCTGTGCGCGGTCTTCGCGCACGAGATCGGGCACGTCGCGCGCCATCACGTGCCGTCGTTCCTGGCCTGGGCGCTGGCCTTCTTCCTCGGCGCCGACCTCGCCGCCGGGTGGTTCGAGCCCGAAGGGGAGCTCTTGGCCGCGCTGCTCCTGGGCGGCGTGCTCGTGATCTGGTACTTCGGATTCGGCTGGCTCTCGCGGCGCGTCGAGCTGGACGCGGACCTCTATAGCCTCGAGCAGCTCGGCGACCTCGAGGCGATGGTGGGCGCGCTGGAGCAGGTCGGCAGCCCGCACTCGCGCCGGCTCGCCTCGTGGCGCCACTTCAGCGTCGCCGACCGCGTCGAGTTCCTGCGCCGCGCCGCCGCCGATCCGGCGATCGGCCGGCGGCTGCGGCGCCGCCTGCGGGCGTTCGCCGCCACCGGTGCGGCGCTCGCGGCGCTCGCCGTCGGCTTGCAAGGCCTCGATCTCGCGCGCGCCTACCCCGAGGAGAGCTTGACGGCGGATCTGAGACTCGGCCGCTATGAAAAGGCGCGCGAGCGTCTGGAGCGGATCGAGTCGCCGGATCCCGCGAACCCGCGCCTCGTCGAGCGGGCGCTCGCGCTTGCGGCCGAGCAGCGCGATGCCGGCGGCTTCGAGCGGGCCGCGCTCGAGGCGCTCGAGTCCGGCGACGCCGCGGCGGCCGTGGATCTGCTGGCGCTGGCGGCCTGGCGTGGACGCGAAGACTTGGGCCCGATCGCCGACGCGCTCCTCCAGGGCCCGTCGGAGGAGACCCTAGAGAGCTTGAGCGCGGCGCCCCGCCACTGGCGACAGGCGGTTTGCCGCTCCTGGGGAATCCCCCCTCCGTGAGGGGTTGGTCACGCGTCGAGCCACCGTGTACCGACAACCGGGCGACCTATCGGCTACCGCCCGCG
>DATKBQ010000494.1:0-5638 GCA_035546375.1 Planctomycetota bacterium
GTCAGGACAAAAACCACCAGATTGCTAACGCGCGACCCGCAGCGAGCCGCGCGTCGGCAATCTGGTGGTTTTTGTCCTGACTCCGTACCGCTAGCCGGCGAAGGAGGCGATGTCGCCGGGCTTGCGCAGCATCTTGTCGACCTCGCCCACGTGGAGCTCCTCCTCGTAGATCATCTCGCGGGCGTACTCCTCGAGCATCAGGGAGCGACCCTCGACGTCGCGCATGAGCTGGCGGTAGACCTCCAGCGTCTGGTTCTCGTGCTCCAGGGCCTCGTGCAAGATCGCGCCGATGTCGTGGTTGTGGGTCTCGAGCAGCGGTCCGATGCCGAGGGAGGGATGCTCCCCGAGGATCGTGACCAGCTCGCCCGCCTTCTGCGCATGCTGCAGCGACGTCTGCGCCTCGCCCCGCAGCCAGGAGACGATCGGCAGGCGGCTGTAGCCGTACACCATCAGCGAGTAGTGCGTGTAGCGCACGACGCCGGCGAGCTCCATCTCCATGATGCGGTTGAGCAGCTTGACGGCGCGTCCCTTGTCCAGCTCCTGCGTGGCCATCGGTACCTCCTGCGCACAGGGTACTTCGCGGCGCAGCCCGGCTCCATGCCCGGCTTCGGACGTGCGTCCCCGGGATTTCGAGCCGGAGCCGGGAGATCGGCCACCGAGGGCGCGCTCGGGCCGCGCCTACCCGACGGCCACCATCGCCTTCACGCGCTCGACCTCGCGCCGCAGCTCCTGGGCCAGCTCCTCGAACTCGCCGGCCTGGATCCCGCACTCCTGCAGCGCTCCCGGCTCCAGCCGGTAGGGAAGCTCGTCCTCGTCGGGGATCATCGTGCGCGCCAGCATCTCCCCCAGGTGCGCGCAGCTCGCCAGCCGCGGGTCGACCTGCGCCCGCTCGGGCGCGTGGTGATGGCGGATCGTGTCGACCAGGATCTCGGGGAACTGCCAGCGCTCGGCCAACCGCGCGCCGATCTCGGCGTGACCCATGCCGACCACGCGCTCCTCGGCCTCCAGCGGCGAATCCCCGGCGTGGATCGCGTCGAGCAAGCGCGCGCGCGCGTTCGGCACGAAGCGATCGACCACCAGGTAGCCGAAGTTCTGCAACAGCCCCGCCGTGTAGGCGCGCGCCTGGCCGGCCGCCGCGCGACCGCGCGCGATCCGGCTGGCGGCGAGCGCGGTCGCGACCGAGCCTTCCCAGAGGCGCTCCGCCGCGTGGGGGTCGCCGTAACCGTAGTCGCGGAAGTAGCGCCCGGTGCAGGAGGTGAGGACCAGGTTCGCGAGGGGCGTCACGCCGATCAGCACCCCGGCCTCGGTCAGCGTCGCGATCTCGCGCTGGAAGCCGTAGTAGGCCGAGTTGCAGAGCTTGAGCACCTTGGCGGTGATCGCGGCGTCGGTCTGGATGACGGCGACGATGTCGCCGGGCACCACGTCCTCGCGGTTGGAGAGCTCCAGGACCCGCATCGCCACCTGGGGCAGCGGCTCCAAGCTCTTGATCTCCTCCAGGACGTCGTGCAGCGCTTGCGCCATCGGTCGCTCCCCCGGGCCGGCCTAGCCCGGCCCGGCACCGCGCCGGACGGGAAGCCCGCTTCGACTCCTGGTTTCGGAGGGGGGCGGCGCGGTTCTTTAAGAGGAGGGGCGACTCGCCAAGCGCCCCGGCCTCAGCGGCCCCCGCCCGCGCCCTCGCCGGAGGCCTTCGCCGCCTTGGCTGAGCGCCCGCGCCGGGCGTTCTCGAGCCCCTCCTCGAGCCAGCGCGCAAATTTTCTCGGATCCAGCTGGGGGCCGGGGTGAACTGCCGTGCGGACCTCGCCGTGCGGCTCGACCGTCAGGAAGTTCGGCAAGGTCCGAGTGGCGCCGAACTGTAGCCGCACCTCCTCGTTGCGCGGAGGCGGGTTTACGTCCATGTGCAAGCGCGCTTCGACGTAGTGATCCTCGAGGATCTTCTTCACCGGCTGTTCACGGAAGACGACCTCTTCCATCAAGCGGCAGTTGTTTCAGGCAAAGCCGGTGAAGTTGACGAGCACCTGCTTCCCGCTCGCGATCGCGACTCGCAGCGCTTCGTCGTAGTCGTCCTTGACGATGACGTGGCCGCCGACCTGTGCTTCGCCGCGCCGCGAAGCCGTGGACATGTCCGTGAGCTCGCCGGAGTACGGCGGAGCGATCGCGGACATGATCCAGTCGAGGCGGTGGCCGAGCGTACCGTAGCCGCAGTAGAGCGCGAACAGGAGCACCGCGGTCGCCGTGACCATGCGAACGGGCCCGATGGCGTGCTCCTTTTCGCCCTGCAGGCGGATGATGCCGAACAGGAACAGCGCCGCGACCAGGAAGATCCCGAACCACAGCAGCAGGAACAGCTCCCGCGAGAGCACCCCCCATTTCCAGGCCAGATCGACGTTGGAGATGAACTTCAGGGCGGCCGCCAGCTCGACGAACCCCAGCGTGACCTTGATGACGTGCATCCACTCGCCGCTCTTCGGCAACGCGCTCAGCTTCCCCGGCACGAGCGAGAGGAATACGAAGGGAACGGCCATGGTCAGGCCAAAGGTCCCCATGCCCAGGATCAGGTGCAGCAGGTTGTCTCCCTTGACCCCTATCGCGAGCAGGGCGCCAACCACGGGCGCGGTGCAGGTGAAGGAGGTGATCACCAGCGTCGCGCCCATGAGGAACACGCCCAGGTAGCCGCCGACCATCGAGGCGCGGCCGGCGGTGTTCAACAGGAAACGCGGCGGCTGGAGGTCGACGACGCCGAACAAGGCCAGCGCGAAGAGGACGAACAAGAGGCCGATCACCAAGTTCGTGACCGGGTGAGCCGCAAAGAACGCGATCGGCTCACCGACGACGACCGCGATCAGGATGAAGATCACGACGATCCCCGCGCCGTAGACCAAGGAGAGCGAGAGCTGCTTGCCCGGCCGCTCGCTCGCGCGCTTGGTGACGAAGGAGATCGTGATCGGGATCATCGGGTACGTGCAGGGCATCACCAGCGCGAAGAGCCCGCCCGCGATCGAGGCCAGGATGAAGGCGAGCAGGCCTTCGCCGAGCAGCGCTGGCGGCTCCGACGCCATCGACGTGAGCTGCCCCTCCCCCGCGCTGGCGTCGGCCGCGCCGGAGGAGGTCGACGCGGCGCCGCCAGCCGCGCCCAAACCGGCCGGGAAGTCGGCGAACACCGAATCGGGGCCGCGGCCGGCATACTTGGCCGTCTCCGCGTAGGGCAGACAGCCGTTCTCGTCGCAGGTCAGGCCGCGGACGGTGACCTCGAGGTCCTCGAGCTTCGCGTCCGGCGCGAGCTCGCCCTCTGCGAGGATGTCGAGGCGCCCTTCGTGGGCCAGAATCCAGTCAGGCTTGATGCCCGCGGGCTGCTGGAGGCGGATCGGCTTGGGGAAGCGCGTCGCCGGCTTCTCGGCGAACCCGGTCCACTCCAAGGTTGTCGGCTGGCCGACCGCGCCCGGGGGACCCAGGTCCTCGTGGTAGAGGTGCCAGCCGGGGTCCAGCTCGATCCGCACCAGCGCGCGCACTTGGTCGCCGTCTGCGCGGGCGTAGAGCTTCGCCTGGGCCTTCGGATCCTGGCTGCCGAGGGATCCCAGGCTGAGGCCTGCGAACAGGAGCGTCAGGAGCGGTTGCATGCGTGAGCGAGGGGCCGCGCGGGTTCCGGAGCCCCCAATGTAGCTCCCCGTACGGGGCCATGAAGGCGGGCGTGAGGAAGGGCCTCCGCTCCGATCGCTTCCTTTCCCTGGCCTTACGCGGGCGCCGCAGGCGACAGCAGGGCGTGGAAACTCGCTTTCGCTAGGCTGGTTCCTCGTCCTCCGGCCTCCAGACCCCGGCGGAGGGCCACGGAGGAACCCCATGCTGTCCTGCAGACTCTCGTGCCTGGTCGCCGCGGCGACGTTGCTCGCGTGGCCGGCGCTGCCCCAGGACCCGCCCGAGGGCGACAAGAAGTGGCCCTTCGGCCTGGAGAAGGAAATCGCGCGCCTCGAGGAGGGCGTGATCGGCCCCTGGCAGCTGGTGAGCGCCAAGATGCAGACGCGACCGATCGACCCCGGCCGAGTCAAGGGCTACCTGCTCGTAATGGAGGGCTACCTCTCGCTGGAGGTGCACCTCCAGGCGGTGAAGAGCCTGCCCGACACGATCGGGCTCTTCGTCCAGACCGGGACCCACCGCTGGCGGATCAACGAGCAGGCGAAGCTCGAGACGCACTCGCTGATCGGCATGCACAACTTCACCTTCGACGAGAATCCGGAGTTCCAGCCGCCAGGCGCGCGCAAGACCTTCGAGGTGCAGCTCGACGAGGAGCGCCTCACCCTGCGCAAGCCGGGCGAGAGCACGCTGGTCTTCCGCCGCCTCGGCAAGCTGCCCTTCCCCGGCCAGCCGGAGAGCACGGGGTTCGAGGGCTGGCGCAAGAAGTAGCGCGCCGCGCGCTACTTCTTGCGCCAGCCGCGCGCTCGTCGGGGCGCGCCCGCCGGGCTTCAGCCCGGCGTAGCGGCCGAAGGCCGCCTTTGCTCCTCAGTCACTGCGGCTGAGCTACTGGCGCGCCGATCACGCCATGCACCACGAGCTGCGACCTCAGCACTGACTGAACCCGCACCCGTGGCACTTCACGCACCCCTCCTGAAACGCCAGCTCCCCCGTGCACACCGGGCACTTGATCTTGTACTGCGCCACGTTGCGCGGCCGCGCCGCCGCGCGCATGGCGGCGACCTCCTCCGCGCCGTGGATGTCGGTCTTCGCCAACTGCTGCGGAGCCGTGCCGAGCAGCAAGGCGTGCAGCCCGTGCGCGTGCTTCGCGTCGAGGTAGCGCTGGAGCGCCTTCGCCAGCCCGTCGCCCAGCGACATGATCCGGCCGTCCTTGGTCGGCACGGTCAGGCTCGAGCCGATGCCCTCGAGCTGCTTCAGCGCCAGGTCCAGGCTGCCGTTGGCGCGCAGCCACAGGGAGAGGATGCGGCAGATCGCCTCCAGGTCGGAGTTCGCGACGTCGCCGCCCTTGCCGAGCTGGGCGAAGACCTCGCGCTCCTTGCCCGACAGCGGGTCCACCGAGACCTTCACGTGCATGTTGCCGAACGGGGTCATCTGCCGGATGCGCAGGCAGCTCATGATCTCGGGCAGCTTGACGGGGTAGGGATCGGGCTCGCGCATCACGGGCGCGGCCGCGGGCGCCGGCGCGGCGCCGCCTTTCTTGTGCAGCTCCCCCGAGCGCTTGAGCGCCATCGGCTGCACGTCGCGGCAGCCGTCGCGGTACACGGTGACGCCCTTCACGTCCTCGTCGATCGCCAGCTCGTAGATCGCGCGCACGTCCTCCAGCGTGGCCTCGTGCGGGAAGTTGATCGTCTTGGAGATCGACGAATCGCAGTGGCGCTGGAACGCAGCCTGCATCTTCATGTGCCAGTAGGGTGACACGTCGCGCGCCGTGACGAAGACGCGCTTGACGTCCTCGGGCACCTCCTCGAGCTCGCGCAGGCTGCCGCTCTCGACGATCTTCTCGATCAGCCCGTCGGAGGCGAAGCCGCGCTCTCGCGCGGTCTTCTCGAAGACGTAGTTCACCTCGCGCAGGATCGTCGGCCGCCCGCGGGCGTCCTTCATCACCTGGCGGATGAAGGCCAGGCTGAACATCGGCTCGATCCCGCCCGAGCAGTCGGCGAGGATCGAGATCGTG
>DATKBQ010000495.1:0-9348 GCA_035546375.1 Planctomycetota bacterium
CCTGAAGAGCGTGGACGGCAAGATCGAGCTCAAGAACGAGCTCGAGGAGCCCTACGTCATGCGCCCGACCTCGGAGACGATCATCGGCCACTTCTTCGCCAAGTGGATCGACTCCTGGCGCGACCTGCCGCTCTTGATCAACCAGTGGGGCAACGTGATGCGCTGGGAGCTGCGCACGCGGCTCTTCCTGCGCACCGGCGAGTTCTGGTGGCAGGAAGGCCACACGGCGCACGCCACCCACGAGGAGGCGCGGGCGGAGGTGCGGCAGATGCTCGACATCTACCGCGACGTCTACCACGACGTCCTCGCGCTGCCGGTGATCCAGGGCATCAAGACCGAGAACGAGCGCTTCGCCGGCGCGCTCGAGACCTTCTGCGTCGAGGCGATGATGCAGGACGGCAAGGCGCTGCAGGGCGCGACGAGCCACGACCTGGGCCAGAACTTCGGCCGCGCCTTCGGCATCACCTTCCAGAACAAGGAGGGCGCGCGCGACTTCGTCTGGCAGACCTCCTGGGGCGCTTCGACGCGCATGATCGGCGCCCTGATCATGGCGCACTCCGACGACCAGGGGCTGGTCCTGCCGCCCAAGCTCGCGCCGATCCAAGTCGCGATCGTGCCGATCTACAAGAAGGACGACGAGCGCGCCCGCGTGCTCGAGGCGGCGAACAACTTGGGCCTGGAGCTACGCATGGACGGGCTTTCGGTGAAGCTCGACGACCGCGAGGGCATGACGCCGGGCGCGAAGTTCTACGAGTGGGAGCGCAAGGGCGTGCCGCTGCGCCTGGAGATCGGCCCGCGCGACCTCGCCTCGCAGACGCTCATCGCCAAGCGCCGCCCGGCCGAGGCGGCCAAGGAGAAGCTCCCCATGCAGGACCTCGGGGTGAGCGTCGGCCGCATCCTCGACGAGATCCAGGCCCTGCTCTTCGAGCGCGCCCACGCCTTCCGCACGGCGAACAGCCTGTTCGTCGACACCTGGGACGAGTTCAGCAAGGTCTTCCTGGACCAGGGCTCGAGCTTCGTCTGGGCCCACTGGGACGGCACGACCGAGACCGAGCTGGCGATCAAGGAGTCGACCAAGGCGACGATCCGCTGCATCCCGCTGGAGAGCGAGGGGGTCGCGGCGGAGCCGGGTCGCTGCGTCCTGACCGGCAACCCGAGCGCGCGGCGCGTGCTCTTCGCGAAGAACTACTGACCCTGCGCAGGTGACGCCACGGCGAGGCGCCGGCTTCCCTGCGCGGGGCGCGCGTTCAGAGCCAGTAGCGGAAGAGGTGGCACAGCCACTCCTTCGTGCGCTCCCACCATCCGCGCCGGTTCCATTCCTCGAGCAGGATCTCGCGGCACTGGGCGAGGTCCTCCTCGAACACCCGCTCCACCTGCGCCGCGAAGTCGGGATCGAGGATCACCAAGCCGACCTCGAGGTTGTGCAAGAAGCTGCGGCGGTCCATGTTGTAGCTGCCGATCGTCGACCAGATCCCGTCGACGACCCCCGCCTTGGCGTGCATCATCTTGCGTGGGAACTCGAAGATGCGCACGCCGCCGCGCAGGAGCCTCGCGTAGAGGTGGCGGCTCGCGTAGAGCACCACCCACACGTCCGAGACGCCCGGCACGATCACCCGCACGTCGACGCCGCGCCGCGCCGCGCGCCTCAGCGCCCGCCGCATTAGCCGGTCGGGCACGAAGTAGGCGATCATCACGTGGGCCGAGCGCTCCGCGCGGTTCACCGCCTGCCGCCAAGCGGCGTGCATGCGCGAGCGCTGTCGCATCCCGAAGTTGTCGATCTCCCGCGCCAGGGCCTGGAAGCCCGGCCTCGGTTCCGCCTCGCGGTCCTGGGGCTCGGGGAAGCGCCGGCCGCCGCCGATCAGCCAAGCGCGCCGGAAGGCTCGCGCCAGGTCGACCACCACCGGGCCCTCGATACGCGCCTGCAAGTCATGCCAGCCCCCGCCATCCGGCGGCGGCGCATACTCGTCGCCGATGTTGATCCCGCCGGTGAAGCCGACGCGGTCGTCGACGACGAGGATCTTCTGGTGATCGCGGCGGTTGAGGCCCCAGCCGCGGCGCCAGGGGGCGATCGGGCGGAACTCGACCACCTCCACGCCTTCCTCTTCCAGCTCGCGCACGAAGTCCGAGTCCAGGCCGAACGAGCCGAGCGAGTCGTAGAGCAGCCGCACCTCGAGCCCGCCGCGGGCCCGCTCGATCAGCGCGGCCTGGAAGCGCTTGCCGGTGCGGTCGGCGCGCAGGGTGTAGGTCTCCAGGTGCACGTGGCTCTGCGCCCCGGCGATCGCTTCCAGCATCGAGGGAAAGACTTCGCCACCCGTGTGGAGGAGCAAGAGCCGGTTCCCCTCGCGCAGCCCGCGCGCCTTGCGCACGTAGCGCAGCGCGTGGCGCAGCTCCGCCGGCCCGAGCGCGGCCGGAGGCCGCGCGATCCTCCACAGGCGCATGGCCATGGGCGGGGATTATGGCCGCCGCCGGATCATCCTGCCCCAGCCGCGCACGGCGCGCAGGACTGCCACGGCGCGACCTTGGACTTCGGCCACCGGACCTCGATGGGCATTGCGGTGAGGAAACGGCTGCACGCCCCCGAGATTCGAGCGGGCGCGGCCCGGCGAAGGCTGGCGCGCTCGGCTCCGGTCTGCGAGGCTTTGGCCGTGATCCGCGTACGACGTTCCGAGGAGCGTGGCCACTTCGACTTCGGCTGGCTCGATACCCACCACACGTTCTCCTTCGGCGAGTACCACGACCCCGCGCACATGGGCTTCCGCCACCTGCGCGTGATCAACGAAGACCGGGTCCAACCCGGCGCGGGCTTCCCGACCCATGGCCACCGCGACATGGAGATCCTGACCTGGATCCTCGCGGGGGCGCTGGAGCACCGCGACAGCCTGGGCAACGGCTCGGTGATCCGCCCGGGCGACATGCAGCGCATGAGCGCCGGCCGAGGAGTGACCCACAGCGAGTTCAACCCCTCGACCAGCGAGCCCGTGCACCTGCTCCAGATCTGGATCCTGCCCGAGCGCACCGGCCTCGAGCCCTCCTACGAAGAGCGCACCTTCGCCGAAGGGGAACTCGCAGGCCGGCTGCGGCTCCTCGCGTCGCGCGACGCCCGCGAGGGCTCGGTCCGCATCCAACAGGACGCGGAGCTGCTCGCCGGCCGTTTCGCGCCTGGACAGCGGATCGTCCACGAGCTCGCCCCCGGACGCCACGCCTGGCTCCAGATCGCCCGCGGCGGATTGCGGCTGGCCGGCGAGCCGCTCGCGGCGGGCGACGGCGCGGCGCTCAGCGGCGAGGCCGCCGTCGAGGCCGAGGCGACCGAGGACTGCGAGGTCCTGGTCTTCGACCTCAGTTAAGACGGCTCGGCCGGCCGCTCCACCTCGATCGGATCGCCGGCCCGGACCACGCCCGCCTGCGCCACTTCGCAGACGACTCCGCGCCCGCGCCGCCCCAGCCGGTTGGCGCGGGCCACCTTCTTCGCCGCCGAGGCGCCGAAGCGCTCGACGAACTTGCGGCAGGGCCGGTGCGCCAAGCCGGAGACCCGCAGCACGGCCGTGCCAATCCGCAAGAGCGTCCCCGGCGGCAGGTTGGCCTCGGAGAGGTCCAGGTCCACCTGGAGGTTGTCGCCCGAGAGCGGCATCCGGGCCTCGTCGCCGCCGGCGAGCGAGCGCAGGACGTGCACGTTGATCAGCGCGACCTCGTTGCCCGGCGCGCTGTAGGGGTGGCTCGGCCAGGCATCGCCGCGCGCCCCGGCGCCGGGCAGGAGCTCGATCGTCTCCGGCGTCTCGCGCAGCCCGGGCCCGGTGCGCAGCACGCAGCGGTGCACGCGGCCGCGATCGCGCGGCGAGCGCGGCAGCCCCTCGAACCAGCGGTCGAAGCGGAAGGAAAGGTCGAGCACCCTTCTCGACGATATCACCCACGCTCGAGCGGGGCGCCGCTCGCCGCCGAGCCGACGCCCGAGATCCCCAGGAGATACCTGGACAGGCGCCGCGCAACCTACTAGATCCCCCACGTGCCTCGGAGTCAGCGCACCATCGGATGAAGATCACCGTCCTCGCCGATCTGGAGAAGGAGGACCCCCGCTCGGCCGACCGCGTCGTCGCCCAGGTCGCCGGGGCCCTGCAGGCCGGGGGCCACGAGACCACGGTCCTCGGCATCCACCGCGACATCCACAAGCTGATCGACGGCGTCACCAACCCCAAGCCGGACCTGGTCTTCAACCTGTGCGAGAGCTTCGGCGAGGCGCTGCTCGGGGCGGTCGGCGTGGTCGGCCTCCTGGACCTGCTCGAGGTCCACTACGTCGGCGGCGGGCCGGGCGAGTTCTTCGTGCAGCAGGACAAGGCGATCACGAAGAAGCTGCTCGCCTTCGAGGGCATCCGCTTCCCCGACTTCGCGGTGTTCTCGCGCAACGCGGACTTCGAGACCGGCGGCAACCTGCGCATGCCGCTGTTCGTCAAGCCGCTGCGCCACGACGCCTCGATCGGGATCGACGCCAAGGCCGTCGTGCACAACATGGCGGACTTGATGAAGCGCGTGGCGCGCATCCACGAGAAGGTCAAGGACGCGGCGCTGGTCGAGGAGTACATCGACGGCCGCGAGTTCTACGTGGGCGTGCTCGGCAACCACCAGCCGGTCGCCTTGCACCCGATCGAAATGGACTTCTCCGGCCTGCCCGAGGGCGCCCCGAAGATCCTCGACAGCCGCGCCAAGTGGAACAAGCGCAGCGCCGAGTACAAGGGCACCAAGGCCGTGCTCGCCCAGCTCCCCGAGGAGCTCGAGGCGCGCGTGCGCAAGGTGGCGCTCGACGCCTACCGCGCGCTCTACGTGCGCGACTACGGCCGGGTCGACCTGCGCGTCACCGACTCCGGCGAGATCTACGTGATCGAGGTCAACGCGAGCTGCTACCTCGAGAAGAAGAGCGAGTTCGCGACCGCGGCCGAGGCCTCGGGCCTGGACTACACGACGCTCGTCAACCGCATCGTCGAGTGCGCCGTCGAGCGGATCGGGGCGCCGGTGACCAGCACGGCGAAGGGATGATGAACTGTCTCCGCGACAGTTCACCGCTTTCCCTTACCTGGCGTGAACACGCATGGCGTGTTCGCGCCAGGTAAGCGATCCTGTCGAACTGTCGCGGAGACAGTTCATCGCCCTACGCGCGCTCGCGCGCAGGCTCGGGCAGGACCTCGCGCGGCTGGCTCGGCTCGTTCCCCGCGGGCGGCGGCGTCTGCGGCGCGAGCGTGTCGCGCTCCGGCGCCGGCGGCTCGCTCGCGCGCTCGGCTCCGCCCTCCGGCTGCGCCTCGGGCAGGTACGAGCCCTGGTGGACGTGGTTCATCGCCAGCGCGGTGACCAGCGTCGTCACCGCCATCGACGCCGCGTCCTCGCTGCCGGCGGGAGACACCTGTCCGAGCTGGTCGGCGCGCTCCGCCAAGTGGCGCACGAGCGCGCGCGTGCGCTCGGGGAAGTGGCCGGTCCAGCGGTACACGTTGGACATCAGCTCGCGCTCCATCCCGCGGATGAGCTGCGAGGCCGGCTTGCGGGCGGAGTCCGAGCCGTCCTCGGGCGCACCCAGGTCCTCGAAGATCGCGCGCAGCGCCCCTTCGAGGCCGTGCGGGAACTCGCCGACCGCCGAGCCCATCGCGCCGTAGTACTGGTCCACCGAGTACGGCAGCTCGCCCACGTCCTCCACGATGGTCGAAGCCGTTTCCAGCGGCTCGACCTCGCGCAGCGCGACCATCGTGCGGTCGCAGTAGGTGAGCTTCGCCAGCGCCATCGGCTGATCGGCGTACTCCTCCCGCCAGTCCCGGCCGGGCGTCATCCACACCGCGAACGTCTCGGCCCAGTCCTCGTCGGGGTGCTTCTGCGCGTACCAGCCCGGCAGGTGGCGCACGTAGCGGCGGCTGAAGGGCGAGGGACGGTACTCCTCGAGGTACGGCCGGGTGATCGGGCCGAACAGCTTGACCCACTCCTCCTGGTCGTAGAGCCGGTAGGCGTAGTTCACCACGTGGCCCATCTCGTGGCGCAGGTAGCGCAGGAGCTCGGCGCGCCCGACGCCCTCGAAGTAGCCGACCTTGCTCCCGTGCAGGTCGGTCAGCTCGGGGCGCGCCAAGTAGAAGGGGATCGCGATCGTCACCGTCCCGGTGAGGACGCCCCACTCGGTCGAGAGGTAGTAGCGCGGCCGGACGCGGATCCCGGCGCGATCCAGCTCGCGCGTGAACTCATCGAGCACGGGCTCGAGGCGCGTGCCCTCGATGGTCAGGCCGAGGTCCCGGATGGGGACCGTCGACCAGTTCGACTCGCGGAAAGGCTCCTTCGCCGCCATGACCAAGGGCTCGGGCCCCGTCCACGAGGACGGGGGTCGGAGGATCCTACGTCCGGGGGGGCGGGACTTCCTGCCACCCCGCTCCTGTGGCTCCAGGAGGCCCACGGAGAGCCTTCCGCGCGGGATCAGCCCAGCGCCCGGAGCCGCTCGAGCACCCCGCGCGCCTCGCCGGAATCGAGGGCCTCCGTGGCTGTCGAGATCCCCTCGGCGAGGGTGAACGAGCGCCCGGCGGCCTTGAGGATCACCGCGGCGCCGAGCAGGACGGCGTTGCGCGCCGGCCCGTGCTCGCCGGCGAGCACGGCGGTGGTCACCTCGCCGGCCGCCGCCGCCAGCTGCGGGTTGTCGCCGGTGCCATAGCCCTCCTCGGGGGGGCCGAACATCGGCAGGTCGGGCTCGCACTCGCAGGCTAGGCCGAAGTCCTGGGGCTCGAGGGTCAAGGGCACTTGGTGCGAGCCGGTCAGCTCGAGCCCGCGCGTGCGCCGGCGGACGGAGGGGACGACGCCGCCCTCGAGACCCTGGATCACGACGGCTCGCGGGTGGCCGAGCGCCTGCACCACCTCGATCGCCACGCCGAGCACGGGGCCGCCCTGCGCGCCGACGACGAGCACGGCATTCGCCGGCGCGATCAACTTCTCGACCGTCGCCAGCGGCGTGCGGACCCCCAGCTCGCCGCGCACGCGCCGCAGGCCCATCAGCGCCGGCAGGAGCCCCGCCGCGCAGACCACCGCGAAGCGCGCGCGCGCCACCCAGTCCTCCGCCTCGGCGGGATCCCAGGTCATGTCGAGGCCGAGCCGCTCCAAGACGCTCGCCGCGGTCAGGCCGCGCTTGGGCGGGACGCACCGGTCGCTCAGGATCAGGACGCGCACGCCGGCGGCGGCGGCGGCGAGCCCGGCCGCGACCTCGAGCGGAGGGACCTGGTCGAACCCGTCGTGGGGCGGGCTGACGCAGACCAGGTTCTGCATGTCGCGGCAGGGGATCGTCGCCTGGGCGCGCGCGGCCTGCGCGAAGGCGGTGAGCTCCTCGACGGTGACGCCCTTCCAGCGCAGGGCCGTGAAGAAGGCGGCGATCTGGATCTCGCTGACGCCGCCGGTGAGGATCACCTCGAAGGCCCGGAAGGCCTCGTCGTGGGTCAGGTTGCGCCCGTCGTGCCTGGCCGAGCCCAGGATGCGCATCAGGTCGCGGAGGTTCATGCGGCGGCGCGGGCTGGAAGCCTCACAGGAGGGTAGGGACGGCCTCCCGCGCAGCCGTCGATGCCCGCCGGGTCGCTAAAGCGCTGGCAGGGCGGAGGTTAGCATAGCTGGGCCGGCCCGGGGCCGGCAACGCCGCCGAGCCGCCTCGGCTCGCACTGGGGAGCGCGGCGAGCCACCACCGGCGAACGGCGAGAGCGCTCCTTAGACTACGCCGCATCCGCCGGCTCGCTCGCGCTCGTAGGAGCGGGGTCCGCCGTCACGGACGGGAAGCCCGGCTCGTATCCGGGCGCCTTGGAGCGGCGCAGCCCGAGGCTCTCGGCGGTCGCCGCGCGACCTCTCACACCACCTCAGAGGAACGGAATCCATGGATCGCAAGAAACTGCTCGCGGCCCCCGCCGCGGGCTCGCTCGTAGCGATGGCCATGTTCGGGCTCATCGCCGGCGTCACCACCGGGTGTACCAGCGACAAGGACAAGGCCGGCTCGACCACGATGGACACGGCCAAGCACGCCTGCAAGGGCATGAACGCCTGCAAGGGGCAGGGCGGATGCAAGACCGGGGACAACGCCTGCGCCGGCAAGAACTCCTGCAAGAGCAAGGGTGGCTGCGCCACGGTGGCCCACCACTCCTGCAAGAGCATGAACGCCTGCAAGGGCCAGGGTGGATGCAAGACCAGCGCTCACGCCTGCGCCGGCATGAACGCCTGCAAGGGGCAGGGCGGGTGCGCCGTGCCCGTGAAGCACTAGGGATCTCGAGCTGCGGCCCGGCGCGCCGAGCGGGCGCGCCGGGCCGCGCTGCATCCGCATGGGCGTCCAGAACCGCTGGGATCTCCCCGACCTCGGGATCGGCGTCGGGCTGCGCACCGAGCACTTCGGGCATCTCCTGGAGCGCTCGCCGGCCGTCGACTGGCTCGAGATCCTCTCCGAGAACTTCATGAACACGGGCGGCCGCCCGATGTGGGTCCTCGACCAGCTCGCCGAGCGCTACCCGATCGTGATGCACGGGGTCTCGCTCTCGATCGGCAGCACGGATCCGCTCGACCTCGACTATCTGCGCGAGCTGCGCGCGCTGGCCGAGCGCGTGAACGCGCGGTGGCTCGGCGACCACGTCTGCTGGACCGGCGTCGTGGGCCGCAACAACCACGATCTCCTACCGATGCCCTACACCGAGGAGGCGCTGTGGCACGTGGTGGAGCGCATTCGCGCCGTCCAGGACTTCCTCGAGCGTCCGCTGGTGCTCGAGAACCCTTCCACGTACATGACCTTCGCCGCCTCCACGATGCCGGAGGAGGTCTTCCTGGCGCGGATGGCCGAGGAGGCGGACTGCGCGCTGCTCCTCGACGTCAATAACGTCTACGTGACCTGCCGGAACCACGGCCTCGACCCGCACGCCTACCTCCGGGGAATCCCCTACGAGCGCGTCGTCCAGATCCACGTCGCCGGCCACACCGAGAAGGGCACCCACGCGATCGACACGCACATCGGGCCGGTGATCGATCCGGTCTGGGAGCTCTACGCGGAGTCGCAGCGCCTGGGAGGGCCGCGCGCGACCCTGCTCGAGTGGGACGAGGAGATCCCGGCCTTCGAGGTGGTCCACGCCGAGGCCTTGAAGGCCGAGCGCTTCCGCGAGGCGCTCGAGGCGGCGACGTGAGCGCGCGCAGGAACGGCGCGCCGCCGGCGGCCGAGGGCCTCGACGCCCTCGAGCGCTGGGTACAGGGGGCGATCGCGCAGGAGCGAGGCCCCGCGGCCTGCGCTCCCGGCGAGGTCGAGCGCGTGGTGCTGCCCTCGAGCGACCTGAGCGCGCTCGAACGCCTCTCGATCTACTCCGACAGGGTGCGCTGGCGGCTGGTGGA
>DATKBQ010000496.1:0-15912 GCA_035546375.1 Planctomycetota bacterium
GCAGGAGGTCGAAGTAGGGCAGGTCGCCGATCTCCGACGAGCCCCAGTCGAGCAAGCCGACGACCGAGCCGTCGCGCCGGACCTGCACGTGCTTGCTGCGCAGGTCGGCGTGCTGGAGCACGCGCGGGAACGAGCGGCCGATCAGGGCCTCGCGCACCTCGCCGCGCAGCCGCTCGAGCCAGTCGAGGGTCGACGGCACGGCGGCGAAGCGCGCGACGAGCTCGAAGCGCCTGCCCAGGAGTTCCTCGAACTCGGCCTCGCCCAAGGGGCGTGCCGGCTCGACGACGAGCTCCGCCAAGTGCCGCGCCAGGTCGGCGAGCATTCGCCGCGCCGGGGCGAGCTCGCCGGTGAGCTGTGGCGCGCTCAGCCCCTCCAGCCGGCGCTCGCAGGCGAGGTACACGCCATCGACCTCGCCACAGAACAGGGGCTCGGGGGTGGGCACGGCGGGGAAGCGGCGTGCGAGCAGCTCGAGCGTCGCGTGATTGCGCTCGACCTGCGCGCGCTGCGACGGGCTCAGCGGTACGTGGATGCACCAGCGCCCGCGTGGGTCGCCGCCCGCGCCGGAGGTCAGGATCACCACGGTGTTTCCGCGCGTCGCGATGAGCTGGTCGATCCTCGCCGGGCCCTCGCCCGTGCGGCTCCGGAGCTCATCCAGGATCCGCTCCGCGCGCGTGCGCGCATCCGCGAGGGCGCTGCGGCCGGAGAAGAGCGCGAACGAGGGCGTGAAGAGCGGGAAGAGGCCCGCGCGCCAGCCGAGGAGCTTCAGCCGGTTCAGCTCCTCCTTCGGGCCCACCGCCAGCCGCGGCCCGCGCTCGTCCAGCGCGACGACCTGCGAGAACTCGCGCGCGTGCGGGTAGAGCGCGAAGGCGCGCGGGGGCTCGAAGCCCGCGGCGCCGAGCGCGCGCCGGTAGCCGGCGAGCGAGCGCTCGCCGGAGCGCGGCGCGATCGCCGAGCGCGCGTAGGCGAAGGGACCCGGCACCACGAAGACGCCGCGACGACCGGTCGCGCGCTTGTAGGCCAGGCGGTTGTCCGCGACGAGCGCCAGCTCGCCGGCGCAGACCCGCCGGCATTCGCCGAGCTCGTGGCCCCACGGCCCGCCGCGCCGCGGGAGGCCCTCCTCCTGCACCACCAGCTCGAAGCTCCGCGGCGCGAAGGGCAGCGCGGGACCGTCGCCGCCCAGCAGAGCCTGTGTGCGGCCCGGCGCGAGGCTCTCACCGCGAAAGTACGCGAAGCGCAGCCGCTCCACGGAGGGCTCGAGCAGCGTGACCTCGAAGCCCGAGACGGCGAGCGCGACCGCCGTGCCCGAGAGCGCGTTGCCGATCAGCAGCGCCCGCGGCTTCTGCGCGCCGAGCGCGGGCACGCGCAGGAGCGGCGCCCACGCGCCGCGGCTCTCGCGCAGGAGCTGCATGAGCCGGTCGGCCTCTTCGTCGGAGAGCGCGAGCAGAAGCGCCTCGAGCACAGGCTTGAAGCCTTCGCCGACTTCCAGCGCGACCAGCGCGCGCCGCAGCTCCGCACGCGGCACCGGCCAGGGCTCGGGGCTCTCGCTGGCGCCCGCGCGGAGGTCGTGCATGCCCTGCGAGCGGCCGAATGCGCGCGAGCAGGGCTCGCAGGCGAGCGTCCCATCCGCCGCATCGCGCAGCTCGCGCGCGCAGATCGGGCAGGCGAGCGTCCCGGCCTTCACCCCGGCCTTCAAACGGGGCGCTCCGAGCGCACGAGCACGAGCCCGGCCGCCAGCGCGGCGACGGGCGCGAGCGCGGCCAGCCCCCCGGAGCACGCGGCGCCGGCGACGGCCGGCTGGAGCAGGATCTGCGCTGCGATCGCGAGCGCAGCGAGCGCCGAGAGGAGCTGAGCGCGCTCGGGCTCGCCGACGCCGGCGGTCGCGGGCCTCGCGCCGCGACGCCACAGGCCGCCGCGCATCCCGCCGAGCGCGAGGGCGAGCACGATGGCCGAGGCGATCCAGAGGATGCCCCATCGACCGGCGTCTGCGAGCTCACTTGCGCAGGCGCGCAGCTCCTCCATGCGATCCGCGACCACCGCGCTCTCGCTACCGCTCTCGCGGGCCAGCAGCGCGAGCCACGGCAGTGCGAGCACGCCCATCGAGCCCGCGCTCCAGCCGGCGACGAACAGCCGCTCGACGCGATGCGTGCAGGCGACGAGCGCGACCAAGCCCGCCAGCGCGAGGGGCCAGCCGCTGGCCGCACAGGCAGCGCATGCGGCGAACGCGACCGCGGCGAGCGCCCCCGCGCGGCGATCGGCTCGCCGGAGCCAGGGGACCATGAGCGCCGCTCCCGCTCCGAAGAGGAGCGCGAGCGCGACGTCGCGGCTTCCCGACATCGCCGCGAGCTGGAGCCCGGGCGTCGCGACCAGCGCCAGCGCGACGGCGGTGCGCCCGAGCGGCGCCCTCCGCGCCGCGGCCAATCCGTGCAGCAGGAGGAGGGCGAGCGCGGCGAGCGAAGCGACGGAGAGGACCGCGACGGCATCCTCCGCGTCCCCTCCGCCGAGCCGCGCGACGAGCCCGGCGCCGGCGAGGAGCATCGGCGGCTCCGGCTCCGCCGACCCGTCTGCTTGCGCGGGCGCTGCGGCTTCCGAAACCTCGACCAAGCCGAGGAGCGGCAGGAGGAGCGCGCAGGCCAGCGCGATCCGCGCGGCGGCGGTCCAGGCTCCGGCCGGCTCCCGCCGGGGCTCGCGCCGCGCGACCATCGCGCCGGGCAGCAGCGCCCAGCGCACGACGGCCACGGCCAGCCAAGGAGCGAGCAGGGAGATCGGCGAAAGGGGCAGGTCGAAGAGCGCCGCGAGGGCGGCCTGGGCTCCGACGGCCGCCAACCCGAAAGCGTGGCTCGCCGCCCAAGTGGCCGCGGCGCCGCCGCCCTTGTGCGTCCCCGGAAGCCCCGGCGGGCAGAGCGAGAGGGCGACGCGTCCGATCAAAGCGAGCGCCGCGAGGCCGGGCAGCCCGCGGGCCAGGGCCTCCGGGCTCACCGGCTCCCTCGGTCGAGGCGCGCGTGCACGGCGCGATGATCGGCAAGCCTGCGGATCGCCGCAACGGTGCCGCGCGAGCGAGCCGGGGTGCGCCACGGAGCCGCCGGCTGCCGATCCGGGCGGGCGATGGACGCGACTTGCGCGGCGGCGTCGCGCGCTGGGCTCGCACGGCGGGCTCGGACCCTGCCGGACCGCCCTCGCGCGCCGCGCGAGGACCGGCTTCCCCCGACCGGTTGCGTCCGGCGGCGGGTCGAGCGGGCATCGCAGCATGAATGTTCCCCGAATCAAACCGCGAGCCCCGGCGCTCACCCGCGGCGGAGATTCGCTCTAGAATCGCGCGCCCATGCGAGCCGCCGCCTTCCAGTTCGACGTCCGCCGCGGAGAGGTCGATGCGAACCTGCGCAACGTCGAGGGCGCGCTCCGCCGCGCCGCGGAGCAGGGGATCGAGCTGGTGGTCCTGCCGGAGATGTGGCCGACCTCCTTCCCGCCGCCCGGCGGCGCGCGCGAGGACCTCTTGAAAAGGAGCGACGCGGCGCTCGAGCGCCTGGCCGAGCTCGCGGGAGAGCTGGAGCTGATCGTCTGCGGCTCGGCGTTCGCGGCGCCGGAGCCGTGGCTCGACGACGCCCCCTCGCCGCGGCCCGCGAACCGCCTGCAGATCCTCGACGGCACCGGCGCTCCGGGACCGGCGCGCACGCTGCTCGCCTACGACAAGGTGCACCTGTTCACGCCGACGGCCGAGGACGAGATCTTCTCCGCCGGCCATCGCCCGCCGCCGGCGGCAGACACGCGCCTGGGCCGGCTCTCGGGGATCGTCTGCTACGACCTGCGCTTCCCCGAGCTGACGCGCGTGCCGTTCCACGAGGGCGCGCAGATCCTGTGCGTGCCCGCCCAGTGGCCCGCCGTGCGCGCGGCCCACTTCCGCGCACTCGCCGCCGGGGTCGCCGTCGCCAACCAGTGCTTCGTCGTGCTCGCCAACCGCACTGGCAGCGAGCGCGCCGGCCGCCGCCAGCTCGAGCTGAGCTTCCCGGGCCATTCGCTGATCGTCGACCCGAACGGGAGCGTGCTCGCGGAGGGCGAAAGCGAAGAAGCCTTGGTCCCGGCCGAGATCGACCTCTCGCTCGTGCGCGAGCTGCGCGCCCGCGTCCCCGTCTCACGCGACCAGCGCCCGCTGCTCTACGCCGCCTGGTCGACCGAAGAGGGCCGCGCGCTGGCGAACGGCGACCTCTCGGGTGGGTTCTGAGCGCCGGCCGGCGGCGAGCCGAATCGAGTCCTACTGCGCTCGGGCAGCCGAAGGGACCGCTGACCAGCCTGCATCGGACCGCGCCCCCACTCCGAAACACGACGGCCCGGCCGCCCTCGGGACGGCAGGGCCGTGTTCCTGGACTCGCGCCGAGGCTCAGCCCGTCGCGGTCTCGTAACCGAGACGGCCCAGAAGTCCCTTCGGCTCAGCCGCCTCCTTGACCGCACGGATGGCTTGCCGCTCCGCCATCTTCCATCGGGCTTCCAAGCTGCGGATGAGCCGCTCGCGCCGCTCGGCTGCCTCGTCTCGGCGAACAGGCGGCTGCGCCCCTTTCCCCCTCTCATTCCTCATCGCTCGGACTCCGCTGCCTGGTCCGGGTCTTGTACACCGTCTAACGACCTACGGGTCGCAGTTTCAGTTGCGACCTCGAGTTGACTCACCGTACCGAACATACAGCCTACGGCAAAGGCTGCTGCGAGCATAGCGGCGGCGACCAAGTGCCGCTGGCCTCGTTCCAGGGCTTCCCTGCGGACCACGTTCCTCCGGTGCAGCGATGCCGCCGCTTTGGCAGTCTGGGCCAAGGCGATACGGATCGCCTCCTCATTCCGTTGCGAGTCGACTTGGGTGGAGGTCGGCGCTGATTGGCCACCGTAGGTGGCCGCTGGCATACACCTCAACGTCTCTTGGCATCTTGCGGCTCCGACGGATCAGAAAGACACAGTGGAACGAGCGCAGGATCTGAACGACCGTCAGGACCAGTAGCAGCCGTAGCAGGCACCGCACCTGCCATGGTTCCAGGTTGCCTATGTCCGCGAGGCGGAACATCCCCAGACCGAGGATGGCACTCAGGATGGTCAGGAGCCCATTCTCTCGCTGGGACAGCCGCCGCGCGTTCTCCGATTCCGCCTCCCAGCGACGGATCGCATGTTCGAGCGCCACCCGCTCTGGGCACGGGACGAATCCGCTCCCACCTGGCAAGTACTTCACGGGGAGGCGGCTTCACCTGGAGCGGACATACCGGCCCTACGACCGGTGCTTCAGGGAGGCGTTGCCAAGAAAACGCCGGCGGCGCCCCTTTGGGGGACGCCGCCGGCTTCCTTCTCTCCAGGTGTCTCTATCTGGAGGCGATCGATCAGACGGCCGGGAGCGGCTCTTCCTCGATGCGCGGCGGGAGGTCGCCCGGCGGAATGTCCGAAGACGTGATGACTGGGATGTGGAACAGGGGCAGCGTCGAGCTGTCCGGCTCCGCGCAGCCGGTGTGCAGGGAATCATCGAAGGCGGAGTCGATCGGAGGGACCAGCCAGAACTGTGCCAGGCTCTCACCCCAGGCATGGCTGTGGTCGAGGTAGCTGAAGACCCACACGTCCTCGAACTCGGCGGTGGCGAGCTCTTCGAGCGAGAGCGCTCCGGTCGTGCTCAGCGCGCCATTGACGCTCGAGACGACCTCGAGCGACAATCCGTGCAGCGTCCCGCTCGCGAACGCGTAATCGACGTCGCCGCCGGGCGGGACGAGCACGCTCGCGCGCGCGCCGCCCACGATCTCGCGGAAGATCAGGAGCTGTGAGCTGGCCGTCGGGTTCACCGCCGCGAAGCGCGTCGGCGTGACCAGCATCACCAGCTCGGCGTTTCCATCCAGGGTGCTCGTCGAGGGGAGCGGAGCCAGCGCGGAGAGTGCGAGCAGGGTGGTGATCATGCGCCCTGTATCGGCGCCCACCCCGGCGCGCTTTAGGCGCCGCCGGCCATCCCAGGAGGGCTAGTCCCGGCCCAGGAGCCGGAAGGCGGCCCAGTCCGCAGGGGCCAGCCCGCTCCGGCGCAGGGCGGTGCGCGCCCTGCTGGCGGCCCGCGAGGGACTCTCGCCCTCCGCCAAGAGGCGGTGGAAGGCCGTGGCGAAGGCTTGGGCCGCCCGATCCTCGACCGGCCAGAGGGTAACCAGCAGGTTCCTGGTTCCCGACTCCAGGAAGGCACGCGCCAGCCCCTGGAGCCCCTGGGCGTCGACCAGTTCGCCCCCGCCCGACTCGCAGGCGGAGAGCACGACTAGGGGCAGCCGCGGGCCCAGCTCGGCGAGCTGGTGCGAGCAGATCGAATCGGCACCCGAGAGCACCAGGCTCGCCGGCGTCAGGCGCAGGGCCTCGCGCGCGCAATCCGGCCGCAGGTGGGAGGCGATGTGCACCGGCGCGGAGCCCCCCAGCGCGCTCACGACGCTCGAGCGGTCGAAGCTCGCTCTCGTTGCCAACTGCGAACCAGGGTGCAGGCCCGCGAGCGCCTTCAATTCAGCTGCGGCGCCTTCGAGGAGGGGGCGCCGGTCTTCGTCCAGGGGGTCGCCGAGGAGCCGCCAGCGCGCCATCGCCTCGCGCGCCGGCGCCATTCCAGGGGCGGCCTCCGGGAGACCCGGCAGCACCAGCGGAATCAGCTTCTCGTCGATCGATGCGCCGTCGAGCGGCAGCAGCTCGAGCGCCAGTTCCTCCAGCGGCCCGTGGAGCAGGAAGAGCGCACGCGGCTTCACTCCATCCCCGTTCGCCGGCTGTGCGCACAGCCGCGCCTGGAGTGCGGCGGGCAGGAGCGCGGCGGCGATCTCCTCCGAAAGGGCCTTCGCGCGCTCCGCTTGGCCTGAAAGGGTCGCCTCGCGCAGTCGCCGCACGGCATCGAGCACGGCCCTGCGTCCGAGCGGGAGCCGCGCCGCCCAGACATCGGGCGCACCGCCACCGTCCTGAACGGCGTGCCCGACCACCGTGAAGTCCGCGCCGACGACCCAGGTAACCAGGCCCAGCTCGCAGTGCCGCGCCCAGGCCGCGATCTCATCGCCCGTGAGAACGCGCCGCCGCGCATCCAGTCCCGCGATGGTGCGCAGCCGGCGCAGCTCGTCGTCCTCGCGGCGCAGCGAGCGGGATTGGGCGTCCTCGATGATGCGCAGGGCCTCGAGGGACCGGCCTTGGCGCACGCGCGCATCCGCGAGCAGTGCGACCGCGTGCAGACCCATCCACTCGTCGATCACGCTGCGTGCCGAACCCTCGGCCAGACCGCGCACGCCGACCATGCGATCGTGGAGCGGCTGGACCACCATCGAATCGCTCCAGCGGTCCGCCAGCTCCAGCGCATCTTCGATGTCGTCCGCGCCACCCAGATCACCCGCAGCGAGCTTCGCTTCCCCCTGAAGCGCCAACGCCGCCGCGATGGCACGCGGCGAGAAACCCTCGATGTGCCGGCTAGACAGGCGCTGCAGCGCCAAGGATGGCTCGCCGCGCTCCATCTCGAGCCGCGCGAGTGGGATCACTCCGAGTTCCGGAGCAGGACCCGCGGCGAGACGTTCGAAGCGTGCCTGTGCGGACTCGCCCCGTCCAAGGCGCATGAGCGCGCTGCCGGTCAGGACGTCCCAATCGATCCGATCGGAAACGTGCGCATCCGTCCCCGGAGCGCAGCGTTCCAGGAACTCCAGCGCCTCCTCGGCGTGATCGCTCGCGAGCAGCCGCTCGGCCCACGCGCGCGCCAGCGGCCAGGACTGGCGCGGGTCGCGGAACGCGGCGACGCGCGTCAAGAGGCGCTCCATCTCCCGCGAATCGCCCGCAAGCCGGGCCAGCGCGAGCAACCCCTGCAGCGCGTGCTCCTTGTACTCGTCGTTCCCCGCGCGCTCCGCCGCCGCAAGGCACGTCTCGAAGCCGGCGCGGGCCTCGCCGAAGCGGCCGAGCTGGAGCTGCAGGCGCGACTCGATCCAGCGCGGCTCCAGCCTGGGCGTCGCCAGCCCCGAGCGCTCGTAGAGCTCCAGCGACCTTGCGCAGTCCTCGGCGATCCGCTTCGCGAGCGCGTCTCTCGCGGCCAGGTCGAAACCCGGCTGCGCCTCCAGCGTCCGCAGCTCGATCAGCGCGCACAAGGCCAGCGCCTGCGCCGCCGGCACGAAGTCCGGCCGCTCGGCGACCTCGCCCGCCAGCTCGCGCAGCTCCTCCAAGACCCGTTCGCGATCGGCGGCCCACTCCAGGGCGGCGCCGTCGCTACGGCCGGCTTCGAAGACCTCGGCGCGCAGCGCGCGATAGCGCCGCTCGTCCGCGAGTCCCTGCGCCCGCGCGGCCGCATCGAGCTCGGCGTAATAGTCGGCGACGTCGATCGCGTCGCAGCGGCCGCAGTCCGCGCACAGCCGCTCCGCGATCGCGCGCAGATCCGCGAGCACCGACTCGTCGCCCCCGCGCAGGCGCCCGAGCCGCTCGCGGAAGCGCTCCAGCTCGCTCGCGCAGGCCGGGCCCTTCGCCTCCTCGCGCTGCCCAACCGTAGTCGCGCCCGAGCCCAGCGCGAGCAACGCCGCCAGGGCTGCTGCGCAGGGGATCCGGATCCGGCGTCCGGGCTTCAAGGGTGGTCGCTCCGCACTTCGGGCCTCGCCTCGGACCGCTCAGCATGGCCGAAGAAGGCGCCGGAGGGCAGGGGCGGCCGGCCGGGAGTCGCGATCGGCCCCATGGGAGCGGCCGCGCGGCCCAGGCTTGGCACCGCAGCGCCGCGGAAAAGGGCCTTCACGGGCTCACCGCCCGGGGAGGCGTTCCAGGAACTCGTCGCGCTCGGGGCTGGCCGGCAGCGAGCGGGCGAAGGCCCGCGCGTCGCCCTCGTGGCCCTTCTCGACCAGGAGCGAGAGGATGCGCGTCGCCGCCGCCTCCGCCGCCGGCAGCTCGCTCGCCTGGGCGATCTGGCCCGCGAGGTCGGCGTCGGCGACGACGTCGAAGTCGCGGCGGCCGAGCGGGACGTCCAGGCCGTTTTCCACGGACCAGGCCTCCCACGTGTAGTGGCCCGGCCGGAGCGCGGCGAGCAGCTCCTCGTCAGGGGTGAGGACCGGCGAGGAGGCCTCGATCGAGCCGAGCGTGCTCCCGGCCTCGAAGGCGCCGCCGGTGTGGGCGAGGACGGTCGCGCGGTAGGCGCTGGCCTCGGGACGCGGCGCCAGCTCGAAGATCGGATCCGCGAAGAGCCGCCCCTGGGCGCCGCCTTGGCCTTCGAGCCAGAGCAGCCGGCCGCGCGGGTAGTAGAGCTCGCCGGGAGTGTCCCCGCGCAGGAGCGGCGGCTCGGGGTAGCGGATCGCCGAGGCCAGCGGAATGCCTTCCTCCGGGCCGCCCGCCAAGGTCTCGCGCCACCAGACGACGGCCAGGATCAGCGCGGCGGCCGCAGCCAGCGGCACCAGCAGGCGCAGCCGCCTCCGGTGCGGAGCGGGCTCTCGGAGGGCCATGGCGAGGACCGGCGCCCCGGCGGCCCCGGGGTGCTCGAGCGGCAGGGGCGGGGGCACGGCCAGGGTCGCGACCATCCCCTCGCAGTCGCGGCAGAGCAGGAGGTGCGCGCGCACCCGGTCGCGGTCCTCGTCCTCGAGCGGTCGGGCCCCGGGGCCGCGGCCGTAGTCGTACAGCTCGCCCGAGGTCGGGCACGCGCGGGCGCGGCCAGGCCCCTGGGAGACGAGCCAAGCCTCGGCACGGCGCAGGAGCTCCAGCTCCGGGCCGCAAGAAGGGCAGGCGCGCGCGTGGCGCTCCAGCTCGCGGCGCCGGGCGCCCTCGACCTCGTCCCAGCGGGGGAGCGCGGCCGCCAGCTCGGGACGGCTGCACGGCGCGGGGGCCGCGGCGCCCGGATCGGTTCGATAGTGGGGATTCACCGCTCTTGCATCCGCAAGGAAAGGCCCCGAGGGGCGAGGTTTTCGGGTCCGAACGCGCTCATTCCACGGCCTCCGTGCGCGGCAAGCGGTGCAGGAGCGTCCGCCGCATGGTCGAGGAGGCCCTTTTCAGGCGGTACTTGGCCTGTTCCACCGTGATCGAGAGCCGCGCGGCGATCTCGACCAGCGTGCGCTCCTCCACGTAGCGCAAGGAGAGCAGGCTGCGCTCCTCGGGCTCCAGCTCGGCCAAGGCGCGCCGCACCAGGTCCTCGATCTCGCCCTCCTGGGCCTGCTCCCCGGGGCTCGGCCCGGGGTCCGCCCGCTCGGGAAGCTCGTCGCCCGTGGCGGGCGCCTGGTGCCGGCGCCGCGCGTTCTGCTGGCGCTTCAGGTCGACGCAACGGCACCATGCGACCCGGTAGAGCCAGGTCCCGAACGAGCCGCGCTCGGGGTCGAAGCTGTCGCGCGCCAAGCGCTCGAGCGCGTGCCAGGAGAGCTCCTGGAAGAGGTCCTCGCGCAGCGCCGGGTCCGACTCGAAGTGGCCGATGCAGTGGAAGAAGAGCGAGCGGTAGCGATCGAGGTAAGCCTGCACGGCATCCTCGCGCCGCTCGCGCAGCCCCTGCACCAGATCCGAGTCCTCCAACGAGCTCTCCCCCGACGCAAGGAGTGGAATAGGGATCGCTTCGGGGCTTTGCAACGGGGAGCCCTCGGGCCGGCCTCGGCCCCAGCCGCTACGTTGTCTCCAGCATACCCGCAGCTGGGCCCCATCTCGGCTCTCTCGCGCGTTCCAGGTCCGTCTCGGCCTAGGCTCGCGATCGGGCCTGCCTTATAGTGGGCGCCCCTCGCGCGCAGCCGCGCGCTCCCGAGCCCGGCGGCGACGGCCGGAGGAGCCCACCCTCGTCACCCGACCCCGAGGAGACATCTGCCGTTGGAAGAAGTCGTCATCGCCAGCGCTTGCCGGACGCCCATCGGGCGCTTCCAGGGCTCGCTCACGCCGTTCTCGGCGCCCGCCCTCGGCTCGCTGGCCGTAGCGGAGGCGCTGCGCCGCGCGGGCGTCGAGCCCGCCGCGGTGGACGAGGTCATCCTCGGCTGCGTCCTGAGCGCCGGCCTGGGCCAGAACCCGGCGCGGCAGGCGGCGCTGGGCGGCGGGATCCCCGCGTCGGTGCCGGCCTTCACCGTCAACAAGGTCTGCGGATCGGCGCTCAAGGCCGTGGCCCTGGGTGCGCAGGCGATCCGAGCCGGCGACGCGGAGCTCGTCGTGTGCGGCGGGATGGAGAGCATGACCAACGCCCCCTACCTCCTGCCGGAGGCGCGCGCCGGCGCGCGGCTGGGGCATGCGCGGCTGGTCGACTCGATGCTCCAGGATGGCCTCTGGGACGTCTACAACGATTTCCACATGGGGATGACGGCCGAGCTGGTGGCGGAGAAGCACGAGATCTCCCGCGAGGAGCAGGACCGCTTCGCCGTGGAGAGCCACCGGCGCGCGGCCCAGGCGGCACGCGAGGGTCGCTTCGACGCCGAGAAGCTTGCCGTGGCGGTGCCTCGCAAGAAGGGCGAGCCGCTGCCCTTCACCACCGACGAGGGCGTGCGCGAGGACGCGACGCTCGAAGGCGTGGCGAAGCTCGCGCCGGCCTTCAAGAAGGGCGGCAGCGTGACCGCGGCGAACGCGTCGCAGATCAGCGACGGGGCCGCCGCCGTGGTCGTCGCCAGCGTGGAGAGAGCGCGCGCGCTCGGGCTCGAGCCGATCGCGCGCATCACGGCCGGCGCGGTCTCCGGCTGCGCGCCGGAGTGGGTGATGATGGCGCCGGAGGGCTCGATCCGCGCCTGCGCCAAGAAGCTCGGGAAGACTCCGGCGGACTTCGACCTGCACGAGATCAACGAGGCGTTCTCGGCCGCGGCCGTCGCCCTGGTGCGCGTGCTCGACCTGGATCCGGAGAAGGTCAACGTCAACGGCGGCGCGGTCGCGCTCGGCCACCCGATCGGCGCATCGGGCGCGCGGATCCTGGTCACCCTGCTGCACGCGATGCGCCAGCGCGGGGCGAAGACCGGCATGGCCTCGCTGTGCCTGGGCGGCGGCAACGCGGTCTCGCTGGCGGTCGAGGCCCTGTAGCCGCTGGGCGACCGATGGACGAATTGGGGGGCAAGTCGGGGAGCGATACCGGGTTCGCGCGCGTCGCCGTCGTCGGAGCGGGCACCATGGGCGCCGGGATCGCCCAGGTCTTCGCCGCCGCCGGCAGCTCGGTGCGCTTGATCGACGTCGAGCCCTCTGCGCTGGAGCACGCTCGGTCGGCGATCCGCTCGAGCCTCGAGCGCTTCGTCAAGAAGGGCCAGCTCGCACCCGGCGAGGCCGAGGCGACGCTGGCGCGCATCGCTCGCAGCGGGCGGATCGAGGACGGCGCCGACGCGCAGCTCGCGGTCGAGGCGGTGGTCGAGCGCGAGGACACCAAGGCCGCGCTCTTGCGCCAGCTCGACGAGATCACGCCGCCGGACACGATCCTGGCCAGCAACACCTCCTCGATCTCGATCACCCGACTCGGGGCGGCGACTGGCCGGCCCGAGCGCGTCATCGGCATGCACTTCATGAACCCCGTGCCCTTGATGAAGCTGGTCGAGGTCGTGCGCGGCGTCGCCACCTCGGAGGAGACCGCGGCGCGCGTGATCGCCTGCGCCGAGGCGCTGGGCAAGGTGCCGGTCGAGGCCCAGGACTACCCGGGCTTCGTCTCGAACCGGGTCCTGATGCCGATGATCAACGAGGCCGCCTTCTGCCTGATGGAGGGCGTGTCGACGCGCGAGGGGATCGACACGGTGATGAAGCTCGGCATGAACCATCCCATGGGACCCCTGGCGCTGGCCGACCTGATCGGGCTCGACGTGTGCGTCGACATCCTCGAGGTCCTGCAAGCCGGCTTCGGCGACCCGAAGTACCGGCCCTGCCCGCTCCTGCGGCGCCTGGTGGCGGCGGGACGGCTGGGCAAGAAGACCGGCCAGGGCTTTTACGAGTACACCTGAGCGAGCGCCCGAGCGGAACGAGCCCTGCATGGACTTCGACCTGGACGAGGACCTGACCCTCTTGCGCGACATGGCGCGGGATTTCGCCGACCGCGAGCTCGCGCCGCGCGCGGCCAAGCACGACCGCGAGGAGCGCATCGACCCCGAGGTGCTCTCGATGATGACCGAGCTGGGGCTCTTCGGGCTGACGATTCCCGAGGCCTACGGCGGCTCCGGCATGGGCAACCTCGCGCTGACCGTCGTGCTCGAGGAGATCAACCGCGGCTGCGCGGCGAGCGGCGTCACGCTCTCGGTGCAGAACAGCCTGGTGTGCGCGCCGATCATCCGCTACGGCAGCGAGGAGCAGAAGCGCGAGTGGCTCCCGCGGCTGGCGTCGGGGATGCTCGGCGCCTACGCGCTGACCGAGCCGGGCTCGGGCTCGGATGCCGCGGCGCTGGCGACACGCGCGGTGCGCGACCGAGACGAGTGGGTGCTCGACGGGACGAAGATCTGGGTCACGTCCGGCTCGCTGGCGGGCATGGTGATCGTCTACGCGCGCACGAATCCCGACGCGCCCAAGGCCAAGGGGATCAGCGCCTTCCTCGTGCCCGTGGACACTCCCGGCTTCAAGGTGGGCAAGCACGAGAAGAAGGTCGGGATCCGCGGGTCGCCGGCGGTCGAGATCGAGCTGGACGGCTGCCGGGTCGGCGCCGGCAGCCTGCTTGGAACGCTCGACAAGGGCTTCTCCATCGCGCTGGACACGCTCGACGGAGGCCGCATCGGGATCGGCGCCCAGGCGGTGGGAATCGGCCGCGCTTGCCTCGACGCGGCGATCCGCTACTCGAAGGAGCGCCGCCAGTTCGGCCGGCCGATCGCCGACTTCCAGGCGATCCAGTGGAAGCTCGCGGACATGTCGACGCGCCTCGACGCCGCGCGGCTGCTCGTTTGGCGCGCTTCCTGGCTGCGCGACCGCAAGGAGCCCTGCGGCCGCGAGGCGGCCCAGGCCAAGCTCTTCGCATCGCGCACGTCGAACTTCTGCGCCGACGAGTGCCTGCAGATCCACGGCGGCGCCGGCTACACCGACCACTTCCCCGTCGAGCGCTGGTTCCGCGACGCGCGCATCACCGAGATCTACGAGGGCGCCACGGACATCCAGCGCCTGGTCATCGCCCGCAGCCTGCTCGCGTGATGGAGGAGCCCGTGGCCGCGCCGGAATCGATCGCCCAGCGCCTCGTCGCCGGGGATCGGGCCGCGCTGTCGCGGCTGATCTCCTGGGCGGAGAACGGCGACCCGCGCTTCCCCTCGGCGCTCGCCGAGGTGTACCCGCGCACGGGCCGCGCCTGGCGCGTCGGCGTGACCGGCCCGCCGGGGGCCGGCAAGAGCACGCTCGCGAGCGAGCTGGTGCGGCTGATCCGCGAGCGCGACGCCAGCGTCGGCGTGCTGGCGGTCGACCCGTCGAGCCCGATCAGCGGCGGCGCGCTGCTCGGCGACCGCATCCGCATGGAGGAGCGCTCGCTGGACCCGGGGGTCTACATCCGCTCGATGGCCTCGCGCCGCAGCCACGGCGGCTTGGCGCGGGCCGCCGCCAGCGCGTGCGACGTGATGGACGCCTTCGGGCTGGAGTGGATCCTGCTCGAGACGGTCGGCGTCGGCCAGGCCGAGTACGATGTGCTCGAGGCGGTCGACTGCACGCTGGTCGTCCTGTGCCCCGGCACCGGCGACGGGATCCAGGCCATGAAGGCCGGCCTGCTGGAGGTCGCCGACGTGCTCGTGGTGAACAAGTCCGATCTCGAGGGCGCCGAACGCTTGGTGCTCGACCTGGAAGAGGCGGTCGCGGCGCGCTCGCTCCCGCTCGCGCTGCCCACCCAGCCGCCGGGGCGGCGGCTCCCCGAGCCGTGGGTCCCGCCGGTCGTGCCGTGCAGCGCCGCGCGCGCCGAGGGCGTGGACAAGGTTCTCGCCGCGGTCGACGCGCACCGCGACCAGCTCGAGGTGCAGGGACTCGAGACCGCGCGTCGCGAGCGGCGCCTGCGCCAAGTGGAGCGGGCCCTGGCCGAGGACCTCTTCGCGGCCCTGTGGGAGGAACGCGGTTTCCGCGAGCTCGCCGAGCGCGAGCTGGCGCGACACCGCCCGCCATTCGAGGTCGCCAGCTCGATCCTCGGCGCGATCCTGGAGCGCGTTCCGGCCGCGGCCGAGGGCACGGGAGGTTGAGCGCCATGGGAGCGCCGAAGACGGCCCCGAGCACGGGGAAGGTGGAGCGGATCGACGCCGAGGCGGCATGGCGCGCGGCCATCGAGGAGGCGCGGCTGCGCAAATCGAGCTTCACCACGATCTCCGGCGAGCCGGTGAAGCCGATCTACGGCCCCGGCGACGTCGAGCTCGACTTCGAGCGCGACCTCGGCTGGCCCGGCCAGTTCCCGTTCACGCGCGGCGTGCACCCGACGATGTACCGAGGGCGCCTGTGGACCATGCGCCAGTTCGCCGGCTTCGGCAGCGCGCGCCAGACCAACGAGCGCTTCAAGTTCCTGCTCGAGCATGGCCAGACCGGCCTGTCGGTGGCCTTCGACTTCCCGACCTTGATGGGCTACGACTCCGACCACCCCGTCAGCGAGGGCGAGGTCGGCCAAGTCGGCGTCGCGATCGCCAGCCTCGAGGACATGGAGACCCTGATGGCGGGGATCCCCATGGGCGAGGTCTCGACCTCGATGACCATCAACGGCCCGGCGTCGATCCTGCTCGCCTTCTACATCGCCTGCGGCGAGCGGCAGGGCGTCGATCCCGCCAAGCTGCGCGGCACGGTCCAGAACGACATCCTCAAGGAGTTCCAGGCCCAGCACGCCTGGCTCGTGCCGGCGGAGCCCGCGCTGCGGTTGATCACGGACGTCATGGGCTACTGCGCCGAGCGCGTGCCGCAGTGGAACACGATCTCGATCTCGGGCTACCACATCCGCGAGGCGGGCTCGACCGCGGCCCAGGAGCTGGCCTTCACGCTGGCCAACGGCATGGAGTACGTGCGGCGCGGGATCGCCGCCGGGCTCGACGTCGACCGCTTCGCGCCGCGGCTCTCGTTCTTCTTCGACAGCCACCTGGACTTCTTCGAGGAGATCGC
>DATKBQ010000497.1:0-9849 GCA_035546375.1 Planctomycetota bacterium
GGCATCCCGCCCTACCGCGTCTTCTCCAACCGCGAGCTGGCGGGGATCGCGCGCGCGCGGCCGCGCACGAGGGAGGCCCTCGCCGCACTCGCCGGCGTGGGTCCGGCCAAGCTGGAGAGCTTCGCCCGCGAGATCCTCGAGCGGATCGAGGCCGCATCGGCTGCGCCCGACCCGCCCGCAACGCCGCAGCTCGCGGAGGCGCCGCAAGCCGCGAAGACATGAACGCGAGGGGCCGGCCCCTGTGGGCCGACCCCTCGCGTTCCGTACCGTCGACAGGCGCTAGAGCTGCCAGATCGCGACGAAGATCGCGGTCTTCGTCTGGGGCAGCGTCTGATCCGCATCGGGACGGTGCGGGTCCAGGAGGTTGAACCGGCGAGCCCCTAGGCTCTTCGCCTTCTCGGGCTCGGGAACCGCGTCGACGCCGCGGACCGGGGTGGCCACGTCGACAGGCCGGAAGCTGCTCTTCGGAGCCAGGTCCGCGGCGCGGGTGCCGCCTTGGCGGCCGAGATCCCACGGAAGGCCCTGGGGCGCCGCCTGCTCGGGCACCAGCGTCGGCTCGGTGGCCATCGGCTCGCGCGAGGAGTCGACCGGGCTCGCCGTGCCGCTGCGGTCGTACGGGCACACGATCACTTGACCGCGGCTGATGGCGACGTCGGTCGCGCTGGGGACGGCGTCCTTGTTGAGGAACTTCCCGACCAGGTCGTCCTGGCGCAGGTACTGGGCCGCCGCCTCTTGGCCTGCGTCGATCGCCACGTCGGCCGAGCGGTGGCTGGACTTGTCGGCGTTGAGGGCCCGGCCGACCAGGTCGTCCTGGCGCAGGTACTGGGTTGCCGACTCCAGGTCCTGGTCGAGCACGACGTCGGCCGCGCGGTGCTGGATCCCGCCGCGCTCGAAGACCGTGGTCGTGAAGTCGTCCTCACGCGAATAGCTGGTCTTCAGCCCGCGCTTGACGTCGGGCCGCACCAGCATGTCGTCCTGACGCAGGTAGTGGGCTGCCGACTCCTGGCCCGCGTCGATAGCCACGTCGGCCGAGCGGTGTTGGATCCGGCTCGGCTCGCGCCGCGTGGGCGCGAAGTCGCCGGCGCGGCCGTAGCTGGCCTTCATCTCGGGCCCGCCGCCGCGCATGACGCCGAACTCGCCCTGGATCGAGCCGACCACGAGCCTCGGCACCAGGGGGTGGATCCCGTCGAGGACGAGCAGCGCGTCGAACACGCCGTGGTCCTGGCCGGCCTCCATCCACATCCCGGAGACCGAGATCGCGGGGCCGCTCATCGGACCGTCGTCCAGGGCGACGAGCTGTCCCTGGATCTTTCCGTATCGATCGCGACCGAGGCCGCTGACGTTGGCGGTGATGCCGAAGACCAGCGTGCCGTCGGCGCGGCGCAGCAGGCCCTGCATCAGTCCGTCTTGGGAGCCAGTGGGGTCGGTCCAGGTGCCCATGGCGATGCCATGGCGACCCTCGGGCTGGGCGGCGAGCTCTTGGGCGAGCGTGGCCGGTGCGAGGGCAGCGAGGAACGCGAGGGTGGGGAGCGTGAAACGCATGGGAGGTTCTCCTGCTTCGGTCGGTTGTCGGGGTGGGAGGGGGATGCCGGACGTTCCCGCGGCGAGGCAGAGAGCCGGATGACGGCGCCGAGAGGTCGCGCCGATCGCGTGCCGATTTTGGCTGCGAGCGCAAGGTTTCGTCGCGAAGCGCAGATGCGCGCGCGGCGAAAATGAGCCTCCGAAAAGTCGCTTCGATCCGCGCCGCAGATCCCCTTGGGGCCTTCCGATCGACGGCGGCGAGCGCCGCCGGGCGGCCGGCAGGCTCGCGGCTCCCCGGCGGAGCTCGGCTAAGATCCGCGCCCGAGGAGCCGGGATGGGGCGCAGGATCGCAGCGAGACGCGCGGGAGGACGGCGCGGCGCGCCCGCCGCCCGGCCGTGGTGGGGCTCGCTCTCCGACGACGAGCTGCTCGACGTGCGCCTGTGCGACCTCGGGCTCACGCTCGCGGGGACGCCGCTCGAGCGGCGCCTCGAGCGCCTGCACGGCGAGCTGGAGCGGCGCGGGCTCCTCCTGCGCCCGCACGCCTGGCTCTCCAACGAATGGTTCTCGCCCTCGGGCGTCGCCGGCTTCGCGATCCCCTTCTACTTGGCGCACCCGCGCTTGCGGCGGCTCGAGGAGCGGCAGATGCTCGACGTCGAGGGCGGCAGCGAGGCCGCCTGCATGCAGCTCATGCGCCACGAGACCGGCCACGTGGTCGACACCGTCTACCGCCTGCACTTCAAGAAAAGCTGGCGCAAAGTCTTTGGCCGCTTCGGCGACCCCTATGCGCCGGTCTACCGGCCGATCCCCCACAGCCGCCGCTTCGTCCAGCACCTCGAGCACTGGTACGCCCAGAGCCATCCCGCCGAGGACTTCGCCGAGACCTTCGCGGTCTGGCTCAGGCCGCGCTCGGGCTGGCGCCGGCGCTACCGGGGCTGGCCGGCGCTCGCCAAGCTCGAGTACGTCGACGAGCTGATGAGCTCGCTCGCCGGAGTGCGGCCTCCGCCGCTGGTGCGCGAGCGCACCGAAGCGCTCTCGACGCTGCGGCGGACGCTGCGCGAGCCCTACGCCGCCAAGCGCGCGCGCCATGCGGGCCGCTCGCCGGTCTTCGACCGCGGGCTGCTCGCGCTCTTCGCGCCGGCGGGACCGCTCGAGCGGCGCCGCTCCGCCGCGGCTTGGCTGAGGCGCCACCAGCCCCACATCCGCTCCGAGATCGCCCGGCGCTCCGGCGAGTACCCCTACGCGGCCGACCAGGTGCTGCTCGGGATGATCGGCCGCTGCCGGCGGCTGGCCCTGGTGGTCGAGCCCGGCCGGCCCGTCGCGCGGCTGGAGCAGGCGGTCCGGACCGCGATGGACATCCTGGCGCAGTTGCACACCGCCGAGCACTCGGTCCGCCGATGAGGAAGCTGCGCGTCCTGGCCCTGATGCACGAGGACCTGGTCCCGCCCGCGGACGCGGAGCGGAAGCCGGACGAGATTCCGCCCTGGCGCACCGAGCGCGACGTGCTGGAGGGCCTGGCCGAGCTGGAGCACGAGGTCCGCCCGCTCGGCGTGCACGACGACCTGGGCGCGATCCGCGACGCGATCGTGGAGTTCGACCCGCACGTGACCTTCAACGTGCTGGAGGAGTTCCACGGCGCGAGCATCTACGGCCAGGCGGTGATCAGCTTCGTCGAGCTGATGCGCCGCGCCTACACCGGCTGCAATCCGCGCGGGCTGATGCTCGCCCATGACAAGGCCCTGACCAAGAAGATCCTCGCCTGGCACCGCCTGCCCATCCCGCGCTTCGCCCTGTTCCCGGTGGGCAAGCGCATGAAGCGCCCGCGTCGACTGGAGTTCCCGTTGATCGTGAAGTCGTCCCTCGAGGAGGGATCCCTGGGGATGGCCCAGGCGTCGCTCGTGACCTCCGACGAGAAGCTCGAGGAACGCGTGCGCTTCATGCACGAGCAGCACGGCACGGATGCGATGGCCGAGGAGTACATCGAGGGGCGCGAGCTGTACCTGGGGGTGCTCGGGAACTTGCGCCTGGAGACGTTCCCCGTGTGGGAGATGATCTTCGGGGAGTGGGACGACGACGCGCCGCGCATCGCGACGGCGAAGGTGAAGTGGGACGCGGCGTACCAGAAGCGGCACGGGATCGTCACGCGCGCCGCGCAGGAGCTGCCCGAGGGAGCGGAGCGCGAGATCGTGCGGGTGTGCAAGCAGGTGTATCGCTCGCTCGGGCTGTCGGGGTATGCGCGGATCGACCTGCGATTGACGGCGGACGGGCGGGTTTACGTGATCGAGGCGAACCCGAACCCGGACCTGGCGCGGGACGAGGACTTCGCGCTGTCGGCGAAGGCGGCGGGGATCGAGTACCCGGCGCTCTTGCAGCGGATCCTGAACCTCGGGCTGGCTTGGCGGCCGGCGTGGAAGGAGAGCGCGGGGGAAGAGTAGGAGCCAGTCGCGGGACGCAGGCGGTGCAGAGGCGGCCGAGTACGACCGCGAAGATGCTTCGCGTCCGGATCAGCCGAGCGGCGCCGCGGTTCGATTCGGGGAACATCCCGAACGCGCGATCCCCCGCGAGCCGGGCTCGTCAGCTGACGATGTGGCGGGCCAGGCGCGGGCTCGTCGCGTACAGGACGAGACCCCAGCCAATGACCAAGGCATGGCCCAGCACCGCGTAGAAACCCATCTCGGCGACTACGCCACTCACTTGGACGTCCATGGTCGCCCCCTGCAGCGTGCTGCGCGTAGCCAAGAGCCCGACGAACGTCGACGTCGTCAGGATGTTCCCGATCAGGATCGTCACCATGGCGACGATCCTCAGGATGGAGCGTACTGTGCTTTCGGTCACGGGGACTCCGAGTCGGGTGCCAAGAAGCTTTCGCTGACCCTGGGCGGCTGGAGGACTTCCGGTCGACTCGAGCCTTCGTTCGCGGCCGGCGAAGCTTCCGCCCGGGCTGCACGCCGAGCTCGCCTTCGTTCCACGTTGCATTCCCTGCAGATGTGGGCTCGGTGGCCGCCTCCCGAGAACTTCTCGTTGGGTCTCATGCTTCCGCAGACCCAACAGTAGTGGCCATGTCGCTTCTTCATCGCTCGATGCCAGGTTCGGGGCCGAAGCAGGGTCGTCGCGCGTGGTGGGGGGTTCCCAGGCTCGGTTTCCTTCGTCAAAGGCGAGGCGAGCGGCCTCCAGGCGCGAGCTCGTCTATCAGGGTCGTGGCGGGTGATCAAGGACCTCGCGTGGACCGTCGGTCTCACGGCTTGGATGCCAGGAGCGCTTCGATCCGCGGCCGCAGCTCGCGCTCGAGCACCTCCGCGACGATCGCGTTGCCGCGCGCGTTCAGGTGCTCGTCACCGCAGTCGAGGTTCTCGCCCTTCGAGGTGGCGGCGAGCAGGGCGGAGTCGAGCGAGAGGGTCTGGAAGCCCAGCTTCGCTCCGGCTTCGGCCAGCTTGCGGCTGCAGTAGGTCGCGAAGTCCGGCCGGTCCGCGTCGCTCGGGCGCGGAGCCGCGGGGTCGTAGAGGTATCGATCGTGCAGGTGCGGGATCAGGAAGGCGAGCAGGGGGGCTTCCAGCTGCGCGCAGGCCTCCCGGAGTCGGCCGAGCAGCATGTGCGTAGCCGAATCCTCCTCCACGAGCTGGTCGCAGACCGCGCGGATCCGCTCCTGCACCGCCGGCGAGTCCGAATCCGGCCGGGCGTAGTCCGGCGGCGGCGGCTCGAGGAGCTTCGCGAGCGCGACGTGCATGCCGGCACGGCGCAACGCCCGCCGAAACGCCTGCCGGATCGGGCTCGGCTCCGGCACGGGTCGACCCTCGAGCAGCCACTCGCCATCCTCGCCGCGCACGTAGTGCGGCTTCGCCATCCCGTGGATCGACGGGTTCGCATTCCCGACGACGTCGTTCAGGACGAATCCGAGCAGCACGAGATCCGGCTGGTAGCGGTGGCCCTCCCACTCGAGGAGCCACAGCTCCTGGTCGGTGCCATAGCCCGGGACCGCGAGGTTGATCACCTCCACGCCGGGGCCCAGGCGTTGCTCGAGCAGGTCGGCGAACGCATGGTCCTGCTCGACGCCCCATCCCCACGAGGTCGAGTCGCCGAGCAGGACGATGCGCACGGTTGCCGGGGCGGGATCGTAGTCGTGCTCGCGGTCGCGCAAGCCCTTCGAGTTGATCGCCACCGTGTACTCGGCTCCGCCGGAGGAGAGCCTCACCTGCGCGCCGGGCCGGTTCGCCCATCCCAGGTCCGGATCGAAACGGCCGGTCAAGGCCTGCGGAGCGCCGGTGAACGCGCCTTGGACGAAGGCGGGACCCAGGTGCGCCCGCGCCCACACCTCGAGCGCCGAGAGCGCGACCAGGAGAGACACCGCGGCCAGGACCCACCGCCCGCGAATCGGGCGGCGAACCGCGATCTCGCGCTCGCCGCTCATCGGCGCTCACCTTAGCAGGTCCTTCCTCGGGCGCGCGCGCGAGCGGCGCGAGCCGAGCTGCCCGACGTCGACGGGTCGAGCTGGAGCGGCGTCGAGCTCCTCTGAGGATCGGAGCCGGGTCCTAGCTCCAGCTCTCCCACCATGGCCGCGCCGGCGGCGGGCATTCCAGGACCAGCGGCGTGCGCAGCGTCGGGTGCTCGATCTCGAGGCGGCGCGCGTGCAGCGCGATCGTCCGATCGGGCAGCGCGGCGCGCGCGCCGTACTTCAAGTCGCCGGCCAGCGGCGTGCCGATCGCCGCCGCCGCCGCGCGCAGCTGGTGCGGCCGGCCGGTGAGCGGGACCAGCTCGAGCAGCGTGCGCCGCGAATCGCCGAGGCCGTGGGTGCGGATCGCCTTCCACTCGGTCGTAGCGGGGCGCGCTCCGGCCTCGCCCGGCCGGGCTTCGCGCACGCGGTTGGAGCGCTCGTCCTTGACCAGGAGCTGGGTGAGCGTGCCCGAGCGGGCGTGCGGAGCGTCCTCGCCGACGCCCCAGTACAGCTTGCGCACGCTCTTCGCGCGGAACTGCTCGCTCAGCCGCGCCGCGGCCTTGCTGGTGCACGCGAAGACGACCACGCCGGAGACCGGCCGGTCGATGCGGTGCACGACGCCGAGCCACGCGGCGCCCGGCTTGGCGCGCTCGCGCTCGAGCCACGCGCGCGCGGCGTCGAGCAGGCTCTCGTCGCCGCTCGCGTCGGGGACGACCGGCACGCCGGCCGGCTTGGCGAGCGCCAGCACGTGGTTGTCGGCGTGCAGGACCTCCAGCTCCACCGCTCAGGCCTCGACGCCGCGCCAGAAACGCGCGCAGAACCCGCAGGGCAAGAGCCGCGGCGGCTGCGCGGGCGGGGCCGACTCCTCCGGGAGCGCGAGCTCGCCGGTCGCGACCGAGCCGCCTTCGAACTCGGCCAAGAGGTTCTCGAAAGCGAGCGGCGAGAACCCGACTGCATAGGTGGAAAGCACCACGAAGCCGCGCGGCGCGAGCAGCTCGCGGCAGGCCTCCATGAGGGGCGCCAAGTCCTCCTCGAGCTGCCAGCGCTCGCCCTTCGGCCCGCGCCCGTGGTGCGGCGGATCGACGAGCAGGCCCTCATAGCGCGCACCGCGGCGCGCCTCGCGGCGCGCGAAGGCCAGGCTGTCGTCCAGCACGATCCGCAAGGCGTCCTCGGCGAGGCCGGATGCGGCCGCGTTCTCGCGCGTCCAGGCGAGCGAGGTCTTCGAGGCGTCCACGTGCGTCACCGCGTAGCCCGACTGCGCCGCGACGACGCTCGCGACGCCGGTGTAGCCGAACAGGTTGAGGAGCCGCGGCCGCTCGCCGAGCCGATCGGCGAGCGCGCTCGTCCACGCCCAGTTGGCCGCCTGCTCGGGGAACACTCCGACATGCTTGAAGGGCGTCGGCCGCACGATGCAGGTGGCGTCGCGCCTGCGGACCGTCCACGAGGGAGACGGACTTCGCGCTGCTGCCGGTGCGCGCGGCGAGGCGATCCAGCGCCCGCGCCGTCCGCCGCTCTCCGGGTCGCGCTCGAAGGCGAGGTGCGCCTCGGCCCACGCGCTCGCAGGGAGCCGCGGACGCCACAGGGCCTGCGGGTCGGGCCGGCGCAAGACGATCTTGCCGAAGCGCTCGAGCTTCTCCCCCGCGCCGGAATCGAGCAGCGCGTAGTCCGGGAACTCCGGGTGCGGGAAGACGCCTGAACGCATCGCGCCATGTTCCCGGCCCGGCTGAGCGGAGTCCAACGTGGTACGGAGTCAGGACAACTTCCACCAGATTCCTAACACGCCACCCGCGGCGGGCGGCGTGTCGGGAATCTGGTGGAAGTTGTCCTGACTCCGCGGCGCCGCAGCGACCGGCCTAGGCCGGCGCGGGCCGCGCGGTCGCGCGCGCCGGAGCCGGCTGCGGTGCGGGCCCGATCCCGAGCATCCGCGCGAGCTCGAGGAGCTCGGCGGGATTCAACGCCTGCTCCGCGTCGGAGCGCGACTGGTCGGGATGGGCGTGCACCTCGACCATCGCGCCGTCCAGCCCGGCCGCGCGCGCGGCGAGCACCATCGGCGTGACCAGCCCGGCCACGCCCGTGCCGTGGGAGGGGTCGACGATCGTCTGGAACCCGCCGAGCCGGCGCGCGAGCACCGCGCCCGGCAGGTCGAGCTGGTTGCGGAAGCAGGGATCGAAGCCGCGCACGCCACGCTCGCACAGGGTCAGGGCCACGCGACCGTCCAAGTAGGCGGCCGCGCCGAGCCACTCCTCCACGGTGCAGGCCGGACCGCGCTTGAGCAGCACCGGCTTGCCGAGCGTCGAGAGGAGCTTGAGCAGCGCGAAGTTCTGGGCGTTGCGCGCGCCGACTTGCGCGACGTCCACCAACTCGGCCGCGGCGGGCGCGTCCAGCTCCGAGACGACCTCGGAGACGATCTTGAAGCCCTGCCGGTCGGCGCAGTCGCGCAGCCGGCGCAGGGCGCGGATCCCGTCGCCCTGGAACGACCACGGGAACGTGCGCGGCTTCCAGGCCCCGGCGCGGACCCAGGTGATGCCGGCGCGCGCCAGCACGGCGAGCGTCTCCTCGAGGTGCTCGTCGATGGAGCAGGGCCCGGCGACGAGCACGAACTCGGCCGTGGGGAAGGCGCCGGGCTTGGTGGTCGCGAGCGGCAACCGCGCGCCCTCGGCGGTGCGGATGCGGCGCAGGAGCGGCAGCCAGAGCGCCTGGTCGTGCCCGCCGATCTCGTCCTCGCGCTGGGGGTCGTACGGCGCAGCGTCCTTGACGTGGATCAGCTCCACCGCGACCTCGTCGCGGCGCGCCACCAGCGACTCGATCTCCGCGTCGAGGCGGTCGATCGCGCGACGCAGCTCGTCGGACTTCCGGCGCTCTTGGCTCATGCTCGTTGGCGGAGGGGGGCGATCGAGGGGAAGTCCCTGCGGCTCGCGAGCGCTCTAGCACCGCTTTCGCCGGCCTTCACGGGTAAGAAGATGGCCGCCGGGATGGCGCGGGTCAATCGAGGCAGGCCCCGCGCGGCCGGCGCCGCTCGGCCGCGTCGGCGGCGACCCACTCCGCGCTCAGCGACCGCCGGCCCCGAGCCGGTGCAGCTCCGCTTCGGCGGCGATGCGGCCGAAGGCGTGCCAGGCCTCGCAGGCCTCGACCTGCCGGAGGATCTCGAGGGCGCGCACGCGCTCGCCGTCGCACAGGCGCATGTTGGCGATCCCGTAACCCATCGTCGCGAAGTCGACCGCGCTGGCCCCCGACGGCGAGGTCGAGGCGAGCAACGACGTGGGATCCAGCTCGCCCTTGTAGGCGAGCAGCAGGCGGTGGTAGGCGTGGTACTCGACCACGTCGAGGTCGGCGCGGATCGGCTCGAGCACGGCTTGCGCCGGCGCCTCGCTACCCAGCCGCCGCAGCACGGTGTAGAGCCAGTGCGTGATCGAGCAGAGCGCGTCGGCGTTGTTCGAGAAGCGCTGGCAGTCGCGCCACGCCGCGAGTGCGCCTTCGAGGTCCCCGCGCAGGTAGCGCGCGAGGCCGAGGTGGTAGTGCACGTTCTGGTTCAGCGTGTCGAGCTCGATGCCGCGCGCGTTGGGCGCTCCGGAGGGCTCGACCTCGTCCGGACGGCCCTCGATCAACCGTGCCGCCTCCTCCAGATCGCGCTGCGCGTCGTCGAAGCGCCGCAGGGTGATGTAGCGGTGCCCGCGGAAGCGCCACGGACGAGGGTCGTCGGGATGGTCCTGGGCGGCGAGCGTGAACGCATCGACGGCCTCGCGGAACCGGCCGAGGTAGCCGAGGCGCCGGCCGACCCAGAGCTGGGCCTCGAGATCGCCCGGCTTCGCCGCGAGCTCGGCGCGTGCGCGAGCCAGCTCCTCCTCCCGGCGGGCGAGGTCGGAGGGCGCGATCGGCGGCGGATAGAGCACCTCGCCCGAGA
>DATKBQ010000498.1:0-2046 GCA_035546375.1 Planctomycetota bacterium
GAGAGACCGAGGAACGCGCCGCGCCTACGGCGCGGCGGCGGCACGTGCTCGCTCCGCTCGCGTGCCGCGGGCTAGGAGTCGCCGGAGCCCGGCGCCGCGCCGCTCGGGGGATCCAACACGATCGTTCCCCGCTCGCTGACGCGCACCCGGCAGCGCGCCAGCCGCGCCGAGCTGGTGCGCGGGAAATCGATGCGATCGCCGCTGCGCAAGTCGAAGCGCCAAGCGTGCCAGGGACAGGTCACCGCGCCGCCGGCGACGGAGCCCTGGAACAGCGGGCCCAGGAGGTGCGGGCAGAAGGCCTGCACGCACACGACCTCGCCGCCCAGATCGAACAGGGCCATCGTGCCCCAGGGCGTCTCGATCGGCCGCGGGCGCGAGGGATCCAGCTCGGCGCGCGCGAGCCCCGTGTCGAAGGTGTCGAAGGGCTCGCCCGTTCCCCTTGTCCCTGTCATCGATGCTTCCGGGTGAGCGCAGAGCGTGCCAGAATGCCGCCGTGGCACAAAAGACCCTGGTCTTCCAGTTGCCGCGCGAGCAGGGCGAAGCGCTGCGCCGGCGCCTGGACTCGGGCGCGTTCGAGTTCCGCAGCGTGCCCCACGCGGTGTTCAGCGCGCGCGGCGAGGGCGTAGTGGCGACCTACTATCGCTCCGGCAAGCTGGTCGTGCAGGGCGCCGAGCCCGAGGCCTTCGCCGCGCTGCACCTGGGCGCGGCCGCTCCCGCGCAGCCCGTCCGGCGCGACGCGCCGCCGGCGACCGAGCCCTTGATCGGCAGCGACGAGTCCGGCAAGGGCGACTTCCTCGGGCCGCTCGTCGTGGCCGCGGTTCGGCTGACGCCCGAGGACGCGCTGGCCCTCGCGGGCGGGCCGGTGCGCGACAGCAAGCTGATGAGCGACGAGGCCGTCTTGCGCGCGGGCGCCGCGCTGCGCTCGCGCTTCCCGCACGCGATCGTCCAGCTCGATCCGCCGGAGTACAACGCCCTCCACGCGCGCGTGCGCAACCTGAACCCGATGCTGGCCGAGCTGCACGTGAAGGCGATCACGCAGCTCGCCGAGCCCGGGATCCGCGTCGTGGTCGACCAGTTCGCGCACGAAACGGTGATGCAGCGCGCGCTGGGGGCGCTCGACGTGCGCATGGAGCAGCGCCCGCGCGCCGAGGAGGAGCTGGCGGTCGCGGCGGCCAGCGTGCTCGCCCGCGAGCGCTTCCTGCTCGAGCTGCGGCGGCTCTCCGAGGAGTTCGCCGTCGAGCTGGCGAAGGGCGCGGGCCCTCCGGCCGATCGGGCCGCGCGGCGTTTCGTCGAGCTGCACGGGATCGAAGGGCTCGGCCAGGTGGCCAAGCTGCACTTCAAGTCCGCGGCCAAGATCCCGCTGCAGCCCGGCGAGGGCGCGCGGTGAACTACACGGTGCTCTCCGCTGCCGGCAACACCTTCGCGGTGGTCGACGCCGTGCACGGCGAGGCGCCGCGGGATCCAGAGCGCACGGCGCGCGAGCTGTGCGAGGCGGGCGCGAGCCACATGCCGGGCCTGCGCCTTGACGGCCTGCTGCTCGTGCGCCCGCCCGCCGGCGAGGGCGACTGCCGGATGGAGATCTACAACGCCGACGGGAGCCGGCCGAAGGCCTGCGGCAACGGCTTGCGCTGCGTGGCCCGCTTCGCCCGCGAGCGCGGGCTCGGCCGCTCCGACCTCGTGCGCGTGGAGACCGACGCCGGTTTGCGGCGCGTGCAGCTCGCGCGCGAGCACGATCGCATCGTCGCGGCCCGGGCGACGATGGGCGTGCCGCGCCTGGATGGCCTCGAGGTCGAGCTCGAGACGCCGCTCGGGTCGGTGAGCGCGACCTTGATCGACATGGGCAACCCGCACTGCGTGATCTTCGTCCCTGACGTGCGCGAGGCGCCGGTGGGCGAGCTCGGGCCGATCCTCGAGCGCCATCCGCGCTTCCCGCAGCGCACCAACGTCGAGTTCGTGACGCCGCGAGCGCACACGGCGGGACGGCGCGGGCGGATCGCCGCGCGCGTGTGGGAGCGCGGCGTGGGCGAGACCACGGCTTGCGGCACC
>DATKBQ010000499.1:0-2924 GCA_035546375.1 Planctomycetota bacterium
GTGGTGGGGTCGTTGATGGACAAGTTCGGAGCCTGATGGCGGCTGGGAGGGCTGCGACTCCTCGCGGTGGACGGGTGGTGGCCTGTGTCGATCGTCCTGCAACGGAATCGGGCCTGCCCCGATCAACAACTGACCTCTACAGCGGATCACTACAACGGAATCGCTCATGGACGCACGCCTCGACCGCGGCTGATCGAGAACGGAGGCAAACATGATGTCCCGCCCGCCTTCTCCTTCGACCGGGCTCCCTGCTTCCACGGGCATCCGGATGCCTGCACGCCGGGCGGAAACCGCTCCCGGGATTGACAGCCCGTGAAGGCCGGATGAAGCTCATGGCGCGAGGAAGAGCCACGGGGAGGAGTCCGGGCCACGAGCCCAGGGAGGGAAGCCATGGTCCACACGCTGCGTCGCGCATTCCGTTCGACCTTGTTCGCACTGTCGGCGCTCGCGCTCTTCGCCACCGGCGTGGGGGCGGCCCAGGGGGGCCAGATCCCGCCGCAAATCAAGGCGATGGTCGCGGGGGCCAGCCACCGGCCCACGGTCCGCATGCAGATGGCGGGCGGCGAGTTCCTGGCGATGACGCGCGGCTCGCGGCTTCCGTTCGTGCTCTGGAACGCGCACGGCGTGTTCCCGCTGCCGAACGACCGGGCGCAGGTCGCCAAGTGGCTCGTGAGCTCGGGCGAGACGCTCGGGATCACCGGGATGGTGCCGGTCTTCTCGCGCATCGGCGAGTGGCTCGGCGACGAGGTCTGGGTCTACCAGCTCTACCGCAACGGGCTTCCGGTGCTCGACGGCGAGATCGAGGTGCACTGGTGGAACGGCGCGCTGCTCGGGTTGGTGAACCACCTGCCGGCGCCGGTCGAGTCCATCGAGGAGCCCGCGGGGCCGCTCGATCCCGGGCGCAAGTGGCTCTACTGGATGGAGCGCAGCGAACAGCGCGTCGATCTGCAGCTCGCCTGGGTCGAGATCAGCGAAACGCCGCAGGCCGTCACCTGGACCTACCTCTCGCGGCGCGGGCGGCTGCTCGAGCGCGTCGCGCCGAAGAGCCCGCCGCCGCCCGAGGGCTCGTTCCAGTTCAGCGAGTACCCGGTGCCCGTGGGCACCTTCCCCGACCAGATCGACGTCGACTCCAAGGGCGTCATCTGGTTCAGCCAGCCGAACAACAACCTGCTCACCGCCTTCGAGCCGAACACCCTGAAGTTCCGCCGCTACCCGACCACCGGCGGCAGCGGACCCGATGGGATGATCGTCGACGGCTCCGATCGCGTGTGGACCGGGCTCTACTTCTCCAAGCAGCTCGGCATGCTCGACATCGCGACGAAGACCTTCACCACCTACCTGACCAGCTACTCGCCCAGCGCTCCCGCGATCCCGCTCCTGAGCCGCAACGGCCTCGTCTACGTCACCGACCACCAGTTCAACCGCCTCAGCGAGCTGGATCCGGTGACGGGCACCTGGGTCGCTTCGTACCTGATGCCGAGCCCCAACGTCTGGGTGGTCGGCGGGACCGAGGACGTCAAGAACAAGGACATCTACTTCACCGAGTACAACGTCGACCGCCTCGGGCGGAAGACCTGGAACGGCCCGCTGGTCGAGCTGCAGGCTCCGGGCAGCGGTGGCGTCGCCTTCGACGCCTATTCGCGCGGCAAGGTCTACTACTCCCTGTGGATCGCCGCGCGCCTGGGGGTCTACGACATCGCGAGCGGTCAGTTCAGCGAGGTGCTCTTCCCCGTCGCCGGCGAGAGCGGCGGGCCGATGGACGCCGCCCCGAACGGCGACATCGTCGTCGGCACCCGCAACGCGGGCTACATCATGGTGTACACGCCGATGACGGGTCAGATCGCCTCGTACAAGATCCCGACCAACTCTCCGGGCCTCAAGGACGGCCTGATCGTCGCGCCCGACGGCGTGATCTGGTTCACCGAGAGCGGCGCCAACAAGATCGCGAAGCTGGTGCTGCCGTAACGGCGGAGCAACGGATCCCGTCGAACTGTCTCCGCGACGGTTCATCGGGATCCGTTACAGCAAGCTTGCATTTCAATCGGCCGGCAGGAGCGGCGCGAGCCGCGGATCCTTCGAGCCGAGGCTCCTCGCGCGCGAGGCGTGCATCCGCCCGCGATCCTGGTCGTTCATCGCGAGCGCGCGCAGCGCCAGGATCGCGTGCCCCTGGGCCTCCAGCGCGCGCGTGTCCTCGCCGGGGTTGAGGTTGCGCCGGATCTCCGCGGCCCCGAGCCAGGCGCCTCCGGCGTAGGGGTTCTCCGCCTGAGCCCGGTAGGCGAGCTGCAGGGCCTCCGCCCAGCGCCGCTCCTGCTTCAAGAGCGCGATCAGGTTCTCGACCGCTTGCGGGTAGAGCGGGTCCAACGCCAGCGCCGCGCGGTAGTGCTCCTCCGCCTTCGCGAACGCGCCGGCGTCGCCGGCCCCCCAGGCGTGCTGCCAGGCGAGCGCAAGCTCGTACTCGGCGCGCGGGTCGTCGCCCACTTGCACGGCGCGCTCGAGCACCTCGCGGGCGCGGGTCGAGGTGCGCTCCGCTTCGAGGAGCAGGTGGCCCTCCTGGACCAGGCCGTCGCCGGGGATCACGAGCCTCCGCCCGGAGAGGTCGAGGTTCAGGAAGAGCGCCAGCGCGAGGGCGAGCACGACGTCGCTCGCGCGCGGCCGCAGCGCAATCCAGCTTCCCGCCGCCGCGCACAGGAAGGGCAGCGCCGGGAAGCGGTAGCGCGCGCTCGCCAGCCAGACGACGTTCACGAGGAACACGCCGAGGATCGGCAACCCGATCGCCGCACGCCGGCGGCGCAAGAGGCTCGCGAGCGCGAGCGGCGCGACGAGGCCGTAGCTCAGGAGCAGCGCCGGGAAGGGCGCGAAGTCGCGCAGCCCGTGGCGGAAGTCGGCGCCGGTGACGGTCTCGGTGCGATGCCAGAACAAGAAGG
>DATKBQ010000500.1:0-5645 GCA_035546375.1 Planctomycetota bacterium
AGAGAGCGAGAGCGGCGACGTGCCCGACATCGGCGACCTCGAGGGTCACAGCGTCCGTTTCGCGTGGAGCGACGAAGACGAGGCCTACGACGTCGCCTTCGAGGGAGAAGGCGGCGACAGCGCCTTGCTCGAGGGTCTGGAGCCCGACCTCGACTTCCGCGTCCTGCTGCCGGAGAAGGCCGTCGCAGAGGGCGACCGCTGGGAGGTGAGCGGCCCGAAGCTGGGCCCGATCTTCTTCGCGGACGCGATCAGCGCGAAGCCGGACGCGGGAGGCGATGACGAGACGGCCCGCATCCTGATCGAGACCCTCGAGCCCCAGCTCGAGAGCCTCGGCGAGGACGTCAAGGTGATCTGCACCTACACCGGCTCGCGCGAGGTCGGCGGGGCTCGCGTGGGCGCGATCAAGCTCGCCTTGGAGGGCGACGGCAGCCTGGATTGCGCCGACGCGCTGACCCGCGTGCTCGAGACGATCGTGCCGAGCGAGGTCGAGGTGGATTTCGACGTCGAACGCGCCCAAGTGGAGTTCGAGTTCGGCGGCGACGGCGAGCTCCTGTGGCACCTGGAAGAAGGCCGGCTGCATTCCTTCGAGCTGGATCCCGAGCTGGATCTCGAGCTCGACTTCGCCATCAGCGCGGACGTGGAGGGCGAGAGCCACTCGGTGTCCGCGAGCTTGCAGTTGCGCGGCAAGGGCGCCTGGCGCGCCAGCGTCGCCGACTGAGAGCCGATCAGGCCGCCGCAGGCCCGCCGACGCGGCCCTGGGAGCCGACCGCCAGGACCTCGTTCACCTCGCGCACCAGCTCGTCGAGCCGCACCGGCTTCAACAAATAACGCTGCGCTCCGGCGCTGATCGCCTCGTCGCGGAAGAGCCGCGAGCGGTAGACCTCCGAGCACAGGATCACCGGCAGCTCGTCGGGGGCGAAGCGCTTGCGGATCGCCCGGCAGATCTCGAAGCCGTTCTTGCCCTCGATCAGGACGTCCATCAGGACCAGGCTCGGCACCCGCTCGGAGCAGAGCTCCAGGCAGCGCTGTCCGCTGGCCATCGACACGACTTGATAGCCCGAGCTCTCCAGGAAGTGCTGGCGCAGGAAGGGGTTCTCGAGCTGGTCGTGCACGAAGTAGATCACCTTCATCGCTACTCCCTGGCGGTGACGCTCAGGACCTCGCTCAAGGTCGTCTGAGCGGTGCGCGCCTTGCGCAGGCCGTCGTCGCGCAAGCTCACCAAGCCCGCTTCCTGCGCGGCGCGGTGCAGCGTGCCGGTGTCCCCGCCGCGGCGCACGATCGAGCCCATCTCGGGCGTCATCAGCATGACCTCGTACAGGCCGAGGCGTCCCTTGTAGCCGGAGCCGTGGCAGTGCTCGCAGCCGCGGCCGGCGTAGAACGCCTGGCCGGAATCCGGCGAGAGGCCCAGGCGCTGGAGTGTCTGCGGGGGAGGCTCGTGCAACGCGCGGCAATGCGCGCAGAGCTTGCGCACCAGCCGCTGGCTGACGATCCCGCGCAGGGTGTCGGCGAGCAGGTAGGGCTCGATCTTCATGTCGCCCAGGCGCGTGATCGTCTCGGCCGCGCCGACGGTGTGCAAGGTCGACAGGACGAGGTGACCGGTGAGCGCGGCCTGGACGGCGATCTGGGCCGTCTCCTCGTCGCGGATCTCCCCCACCAGCACCACGTCGGGGTCCTGGCGCAGGATCGAGCGCAACCCGCGCGCGAAGGTCAGGCCGATCTTGGCGTTGGTGCTGATCTGCGTGATGCCGTCGAGCTGGTTCTCGACGGGGTCCTCGAGCGTGATCACCTTCGTGTCGGGGCTCGCCAGCTTCTTGAGCACCGCGTAGAGCGTCGTCGTCTTGCCGCTGCCGGTCGGGCCGGTGGCGAGCACGAAGCCGTCCGGGCACTCGATCATGCGCTGCAGGCTCGCGAGCTGCCCCGGATCGAGGTCCAGGCTCTCGAGGTCGCGCAGCTCGCGCCCGCCGTCGAGGATGCGGATCACGCCGCCCTCGCCGCACAAGGTCGGCGTGGTCGCGATGCGCAGGTCGACCACGCGCCCGCGGACCTCGACCTGCGCGCGCCCGTCCTGGGGCAGGCGGCGCTGGGCGATGTCCATGCTGGCGATCACCTTGAGCCGCGCGAGACACGGCCGCGCCCAGCCCTTCGGCAGGACGAGGCGCTCGTACAGCGTGCCGTCGACGCGGAAGCGGATGACGAAGCGGTCGGCGCGCGGCTCGAGGTGGATGTCGCTGGCGTGGGCGTCGTAGGCCTCCTCGATCGTGCTGCGGATCAGGTTGATGACAGGCTGGTCGAGGTCCTCGTCGGAAGCTGCGTCGTCGGCCTCGCTGCGCACCTCGAGGTTCACGTCCATGCCGCTGGCGGAGGCGGTGTCGACGATGGTCTCGAGCGCCGGCCGCGCGTCCCGTCGGGCGGCGAAGACGAGGTCGATGCACTCGCGGATGCGGCTCGGCTCGGCGTGCACCGCGAGCACGGGCGTCTGGAGCATGAGCGCAATCTGGTCCACGCCGAGCACGTCGCTCGGATCCTCCATCGCGACGGTGGTCACGCCGGCGATGCGGTTGAGCGCGACGGCGATCAGGTCCCTGGAGCGCCCCTCCCCGAGGCTCGCCGCGATCTCGGAATCGACGATGCCGGGTGTCAGGTGGATGCAGTGGACCTTGCCCTGGCGCCGCAGCGCCTCGCCCAGGTCCTTCTCGCTCACCAGGTCGAGGGCGACCAGCGCTTGGCCCAGCTTGACGCCGCGCTCCTTCTTGTAGCGCAGGGCCGCGGCGAGATCGTCTTCGGTGACCAAGCCGAGCGAGCGCAGGAGCTCGCCGACCTGGACGTGACGCTGGCGGAGCGGGGGGGTGGGTTGCACGCGGCGGGATCGAGCCGGGGTCGCCCGAAAGCGCCGCCGGCCCATCGATCCCGCCCTATCGGTCCCGGGCGCGGGGCGGATTGAACGGCCGTGGCTGGATCTCGCCGCGGCACGCCGACAGGCCCGTGCCGCAGCCGCGCCTGGGCGCGGCGCGTCGATCGGTCGCCGGGCGCAGGCCCCTGCCGCAGCCGCGCCTGGGGTGCGGCGTGTCGATCGTTCGCCGAGCCAGCCAAGCCCGTGCCGCGGCCGCGGCTGGCCCGGGCACCCCGTCAGCGCGGCTCCGCTGCGCCGGCGTCCCCCTGCGCGCCGCCACCCTCGAAGTACCGCCGCCCTTCGAGCGAGGGCGGCATGCAATCCATCTCCTCGCGCGCCGCCGGGTCGTCGTGCACGTAGCGGTAGCCCTTGCCGTAGCCCGCCTCCTTCATCAAGCGCGTCGGGGCGTTGCGCAGGTGCTTGGGCACCGGCTCGGCGGCCGTGCGCTCGACGTCCTCGAGCGCGGCGTCGTAAGCGACGTAGAGCGCGTTGCTCTTCTTCGCCCGCGCCAAGTAGACCGCTGCCTGCACGAGCGCCAGGTCGCCTTCGGGCGAGCCGAGCCGCTCCCAGGTCTCGGCCGCGTCCAGGGCGACGCGCAGGGCGAAAGGATCGGCCAAGCCGATGTCCTCCACCGCCATGCGCACCAAGCGCCGGGCCAGGTAGCGCGGGTCCTCGCCCGCGCGCAGCATCCGCGCCAGCCAGTAGACGCTCGCGTCCGCGTCCGAGTTGCGCACGCTCTTGTGCAGGGCGGAGATCAGGTTGTAGTGCTCCTCGCCCGCCTTGTCGTAGAGCAGTGTCTTGCGCTGCAGCGCCGCCTCGAGCACGCGCGCGTCGATCTCACCTCCCTCCGGCAGCAGCGCGGCGGCGGTCTCAAGCACGTTGAGCGCTCGCCTCGCGTCGCCGTCGGCGGCGTGCGCGATCGCGCGCAACGTCTCGTCGGAGGCGCGGATCCGGCCGCCCAGGCCGCGCTCGCCGTCCTCGAGCGCGCGCCGCAGGAGGCTCGCCACATCCTCGACCGAGAGCGGCTCGAGCACCAGCGTCCGCGTGCGCGAGAGCAGCGCGCCAATCAGCTCGAACGAGGGATTCTCGGTCGTCGCGCCGATCAAGAGGATGTCGCCGCGCTCCACGTACGGCAGGAAGGCGTCCTGCTGGGCCTTGTTGAAACGGTGGATCTCGTCCACGAAGAGCAGCGTGCGCCGGCCGCTCGTTTCCAGCTCCGAGCGCGCCTCGGCCATCACCTCGCGCACCTCCTTGATGCCCGAGAGCACCGCCGAGAAGGGCACGAAGCGCATCCCGCTCGCGCGCGCGATCAAGCGCGCGAGCGTCGTCTTCCCGCTGCCCGGCGGGCCCCACAGGATCAAGCTCTGGGAGACCTCGCCTTCCAGCGCGCGCTCCAGGATCTGGCCCGGGCCGAGCAGGTGGCGCTGGCCGACCAGCTCCGCCGCCGAGCGCGGCCGCATGCGATCGGCCAGCGGAGCGGCGCGGCCGGGCTCGGCATCGCGCTCGGGCTCGCGCTTCGAGCGCGAGGCGCCGGGAAAGAGCTCGCCGGTCACGGCGGGCTCACCTGGCCTTCGCCGGTGCGCCCGCTGGCGTAGAGCAGGAGCGAAGCCGCGACGGCGACGTTGAGCGATTCGGCTGCGCCGCGCATGGGGATAGTGACCGCCTCGAGCTCCATCGCCGCGCCGGGCAGCTCGCCCGTCTCCGAGCCCACCCACAGCGCGATCGGGCCGGACCAGTCGAAGCGCGCCATCGGCACGCCGCCGCGAGTCGCCGCGCGCACCTGGCGGAAGCCGCGGACGGCCAGCTCGCGCGCGCAGGCCCCGGCGTCGCGAAAAACGTGCACCGGCAGGCGCAAGAGGCTGCCCATGGAGCCGCGCAACGCCTTGCTGTTCCACGGGCTCGCGCCGGAGACGACGCACAAGGCCTGGGCCCCCGCCGCCTCCGCGCTGCGCGCCAGCGCGCCGAGGTTGCCGGGATCGGCCACGCCCGCAGCGACCAGGAGCAAGGCGCCCGGACCGGCCTCCAGCCCTGCGGCGGGCCGTGCGGGAGGGGGGGCGGCGATCGCCAGGATCCCCGGCGAGGTCGCCAGCTCGCTGGCGCTCGCGAGCAAGCCGTCGCCTACGCGCTGGACCGCCGTCCCTGAGGCCTCCAGCTCTCGCGCGCGCTCCTCGCGCGACTCGGCGACCAGGACCAGCTCCAGCGCGAGACCCGCGCGCAGCGCGTCGTCGATCAGACGGTCGCCCTCCAGGACGAGCCCGGGGAGCTTGCCCGCGCGCACCGCGCCGACGTGCTTGATCGAGGGGTTGGAGCGCGAGCGGATGATCGCGGGGTCAGCGTCCGATCTCACGGGTCTCCTGCACGATCCGGCGCCGCGGAAGCCGCTGCAGCCGCTGGCTACCGCGCTGTTATAGCATCGCCCTTGCATGGCGAACGAGCGGACCGGCCGCGTGGTGCGCACCGACGCGAAGGTGTGCCACGTCGACGTCGAGGGTCGCATCGTGCAGGCCGCGCCGCGCGGCAAGCTCTTCGAGGATCTCGGGCCGCGGCGCAACCCGGTCGCGGTGGGAGACCAGGTGCGCCTCGAGCTCGAAGGCGATCAGGCGAGCATCGAGGAGGTGCTCCCGCGCCGCAATTATCTGGGACGGCTCGCCTCGTCGCACGACCCGCGCGAGCAGGTCCTGGTCGCGAACGTCGACCGGCTCTTCGTCGTCGGCTCGGTCGCCAACCCGGGCTTCTCCTCCAACCGCACCGATCG
>DATKBQ010000501.1:0-2169 GCA_035546375.1 Planctomycetota bacterium
CGTCGACGGCCCAAAACTGAATTGCGCTACCGGAGCGACTCCCATCGAACTCATCACCCGAGACGGTGCAATAGAGAGATGAGCCGAGCTCGAAGCCCCCAACCCGCCGGAGGTGACCACCAACGCGAAACCGACCTTTGATGCCATGAAGGAGCGGGCCTCCTAGCGCTCCCGCGCCCGAGGCGCTATGCCGAGGTCGTCGTCGAAGTCGGGACCGAAGGAGGCCCAGTGATGGTGTACGTCGGAATCGATCTCCACCGCAACCGCTCGCAGATCGCAGTCCTCGACCGAGAGGGCCATGAGCTGCTCTCGCGCAGGATCGTCAACGACCCCGAGACCTTCCTCGAGTTGCTGCAGGGACTGGGCGACGACGCGCAGATCGCGCTCGAGGCGACCTACGGGTGGGAATGGTTGGCCGATCTCCTCGAGGAGGCTGGCTTCGAGCTGCACCTCGCGCATCCCCTGCGCACGAAGGCGATCGCCGCCGCGCGCGTGAAGACGGATGCGGTCGACGCCAGGACGCTTGCGCACCTGCTCCGCACCGACTTGTTGCCGGAGGCGTACGTGGCGCCGCGCGAGCTGCGCGACCTGCGCGACCTCCTCCGCCACCGCGTGGGGCTGACGCGGATGCGCTCCGCACTCAAGCAGCGCGTCGGGGCAATCCTCGCCAAGCACGGGATCGCCCGCCCCTACAGCAACCTCTTCGGGGTCGGCGGCAGCCGCTTCCTCGCCGAGCTCGAACTGCGCGAGGGGCCACGGCGACGCCTCGACAGCCTGCTCCAGCTGATCGCCGCCTTCGACCGCGAGATCCTCACCACTTCGCAAGAGATCGAGGAGCGCGCGAGCGAGGACGCCTACGTCGAGGTGCTCTGCCAGATCCGCGGCGTCGGTCGCTACATCGCCATGCTCGTCATCGCCGAGGTCGGCGACATCAGCCGCTTCCCCTCGGCCCGCCACCTCTGCGCCTGGGCCGGGCTGACCCCAACCGTGCGAAGCTCCGACGGCAAGGCCCGCCTCGGCCACATCTCCAGGCAAGGCTCGCCGGCGCTCCGGTGGGCGCTGGTCGAAGCAGCCCAACACACCCCCACCGGCGGCGGTCCGCTCCGGGCAAGCTACGAGCGGATCGCCAAGCGGCGCGGCAAGCAGGTGGCCAAGGTCGCCGTCGCCCGCAAGATCCTCACCCTCTGCTACTACGGCCTGCGCGACGGAGAGATCCGTTGCCTGGCACCGCGAGCGAAGGCGCGCACGATCAGAACAACGGCGGTCACCCCATGACCCGCCACGCGAATGCCGTCGCCGCCTCGCCCGACGGTGAACAGGGGCAGCTCGAGCGAGCTCGTGTGTTGTCAATGGCCTCACCCTGTCCGCAAACCGAGTGACGGCCGCCACTTTGATTGAGCCCTCGAGCCCCGCGAGACACTCCGGCCCGCCCCGCGCGGCCGAATGGATGACTGGAACGCTTCCGCTACCGCCGCAACCGTCCCCATGAAGCGGCCCCGCAACCCGCGCGCCCCGTAACCCTTGACCAGGCCCGCTCCTTCATGGATGACACGCGGCCCTTCTTCATAGAGAGAGGTTGATCGTCCTGACAACCTGCGCGCGCGGACTGCCTGGGCGTCGAATGGCGTGAGGAACGGCACAGCGGGCACCGCGCTAGACCTTCAGCGTCGAAGGCCAGACGACGCGCTCGTCGCGGGTCACCGAGATGGCCACGACTCGCACCTCCCAGCCGACCCCAGCGACTTCGAACAGAGCACTGCAGGGGCACACGTCGTGAAGCGGCGAGGCACCTCAAGCGGGAGCGGGTCGCCCAAGCGCGCCTACTGCCGCCACCAATCGAGGTAGCGCTCGCGCAGCTCAAGTGCATCGAACTCCCTCGTCCCGAAAAGCTCGCTGCCGCGGTGCCCGCTCTCCCAGTCGGCGGCCGTCGTCGCCGCGAGCAGGTAGCCGGCGGAGACGGCGCCGCCCTGGAGCCCGAGCGCGAGCTTGAGCGCGTCCCACGCGCAGGGCCCGAACGCATCGCGGCCAACCCCGCACTTCGACTCGATCGCGATGGGCAGCTCGTTGCTGCGGAGGAGGGCGAGGTCCACCGCCCCGAGCCGCGGCCAGAGCGGGGACTGAAAGCGGAACGAGGTCGAGACCGCCGGAGGCGGTACCCAGCGCGCGGCG
>DATKBQ010000502.1:0-2499 GCA_035546375.1 Planctomycetota bacterium
GTGCCCGAGCACCGGATGGCTGCCCCAGCTCCGCGAGAGCAGGCACGAGAGGCAGCGCACGAGCTCGTGCACCGCCGACGGGCCGATCGACTGCGAGCTGTGGCCGGCGACGCCGCGCGCCACCAGCCGCGCCTTGTACACGCCCTTGTGCGCGGCGACGAAGCGGTTGCCGGTCGGCTCGCCGATCACCGTGTAGCGCGGCCGCCAAGGCTCGGCGAGGCGCTCGTTTGCGCGCTGCGCGCCGGCGCTGTCGGTCTCCTCGCCCACCGTGAAGAGGAAGCCGAAACGCCGCTCGCCCTCGGAGAGCAGCGCCTCCGCGGCCGCGAGCATCGCCGCCGCCGGGCCCTTCGCGTCGCACGCGCCGCGGCCGTGGACGAACTCGCCGTCCTCGCTCGAGCCGAACCAGGGCGGCACCGTGTCGAGGTGCGTGCAGAAGACGACCTCGGGGCTCTCGGCGCGCGCGAGGACGTTGAAGCGCGCGCCTTGCACCGGCTGGCGCTCGACGTCGAGGCCGAGGGTCTCAAGCTCGCGCGCCAAGGCTTCGGCGTAGTCGGGCTCGGAGCCGGTGACCGAAGGGATCTCGATCCACTCGCGCAGCTTGGCCGTCCAGCGCTCCACGCCGCCATGCTACCCGAATCCCCGCCGTCGTCGGCGGCCCGCCGCTCTCCTCCTACAGCTCGGCGAGCGTGCTTTGCCTCCCGCGGTTCTGCTCGACCAGCCACGACCGCAGCGGCTCGAAGTAACGCAGCATCGGTCCCGCCGAGAGCCCGCTGCCGGTCGCCTCGCGCAGGAGTTCCTGCCAGTCGCGCGTCGAGCCCTCGCGCAGGATCGACTCCAGGAACTCGCCGACGTCGCGGCGGCCGAAGTAGTTCGTGTCGTGCGGATCCTCGCCCAGGATCTCGCGCGCGACGTGGTCGTGGAGCTGGAAGAGCAGCACGTACGAGAGCGCGTAGTCGTAGTAGCCGGCCGGGTCGTCGTTGATGTGGGTCTTGGTCGCGGCGTCGCAGAAGCGCTCGTCGCGCGCGGCCGGCGGGACGACTCCCTGGTAGCGGCGCACCAGCTCCCACCAGCGCTCGTTCCAGCGCTCCGGCGGGAGATCGTCGGCGTAGAGCTCCTTCTCGAACTGGAACATCGTCCCCGCCGACCAGGGGATGAACACGACGTAGTTCAGGGCCTCCTTGAGGAGCAGCTGCATCGGATCGGGCTGCGCGCCCTCCGCGGCGAGACCGACGGCGGCGACGAAGCGCGGCTGCATCGCGGCCAGCCCCATCAGCGAGCCGACCGCCTCGTGGAAGGCGCGGTTGGCTCCCTCGCGCAGGAGCAGCGGCACCTCGGGGCGCGTGTACGCGACGTAGTAGTAGATGTGGCCCAGCTCGTGGTGCGTGGTCTCGTACCACTCCGTGTTCGGCTCGACGCTCATGAGCGAGCGCAGGTCGTGCTGGAGGTCGAGGTGCCAGGCGGAGGCGTGGTTGTTCTTCTTGTACGGCGTGCCCGGCGGCAGCGGGTAGAGATCCGAGAGCTGCCAGAACGACTCCGGCAGCTCCGGGAAGCCCAGGCTCGTGTAGAACCGCTCGGCCTGGTGCACCAGCCATTCCGGTCCGCGCTCCTGGAGCCCCGCGTCGAGATCGAAGCCGGCCACGTCGACCAGCGCGCCCCAGTCCTGCCCCCAGCGGTTGGGCAGCCAGTGGGCCGGGATCTGGTCGGGCACCTCCTGGCCGTAGCGGGCCGCCAGCTCGTGGCGCGCCCAGGTGTGGAGCTCGCGGAAGAGCGGCCGCAGCTGGCGGTTGATGTCGCCGATCAGCTTCTCCATCTCCTCGGTGCTCACGCCGTACTCCGACGCCATGTACGCGAAGAAGTCGGCGTAACCCAGCGCGCGCACCGTCGAGTTGCGCAGCCTCCGCAGCTCCATCAGGCCCGGCTTGAGCACCGTGCCGACCTCCTTCGAGGCCTCCCACACCCTCCGCCGCCTCCCGAGGTCCCGTTCGGTCCGCAGGAGCTCGTCGATGCCATTCGTCGTCACCGGCTGTCCCTCCAGCCGGAACTCGAACCCGTAGAGCCTCTCCGTCTGCGCCGTCTCCGCCGCGATCCGCGCGCTCACCAGCTCGGGCACCGTGGCCGGATTGTTGCCCGCCAGGAACAGCACCTTCTCGAGCTGCTGCACCTGCAACGGCGACAGATCGTCCCGCACCGCCAGCCACTCGCGCGCGGCCGCGATGTTCTCCGCACTGCCCGTGAACGCCGCCATCGCCCCGTTCGCCGCCCGAGTCCGCCGAGCATTCGTCTCGTCGCCCTCGACGATCCTCGTGTTCGACGCCCACTCGGCTTGGCTCGAGCGGTAATACAGCTCCTGATACCGCTCCGAGTACCCGTCCAAGAACTCCTGCGCCGACGCCTGCTCCCCCGACAGCCCGCTCTCGCCCATCCCCGAGCAGCCCGCCGCCAAGATCCCGACCGCGCACCAACCCGTCTTCATGACGCCTCCCGCCTAATGTTTCTCAT
>DATKBQ010000503.1:0-13473 GCA_035546375.1 Planctomycetota bacterium
CGAGAACACCGCGAACTTCCGCCGCCAGCTCGATCGGATCGGGCTCTCCTACGACTGGGCGCGCGAGATCGACACGTCGGACCCCGCCTTCTACCGCTGGACCCAGTGGATCTTCGCGCGGCTCTTCGAGCGCGGCCTCGCCTACCAGGCCGAGGTGGCGGTGTGGTGGTGCGAGGAGCTCAAGACCGTGCTCGCGAACGAGGAGGTGATCGACGGCCGCTCCGAGCGCGGCAACCACCCGTGCGTGCGCCGGCCGCTGAAGCAGTGGATGCTGCGGATCACCGCCTACGCCGACCGGCTGATCGAGGACCTCGAGGGCCTGGACTGGCCGGAGTCGGTCAAGGCCATGCAGCGCGAGTGGATCGGGCGATCCGAAGGCGCGGAGATCGACGTCCGCCTGCTCGACCCGGCGGGCCGCGAGCTGGAGGGCGAGCGCCTCACGGTCTTCACGACGCGCCCGGACACGCTGTGGGGCGCGACGTTCATGGTCGTGGCGCCCGAGCACCCGCTGGTCGAGCGGTTGACGGCGCCCGCGCGGCGCGAGGCGGTGCAGGCCTACGTCGAGGCCGCGGCGCGCAAGTCCGAGCTGGAGCGCGCGGAGCTGGCGCGCGCCAAGACCGGCGTCTTCACCGGCAGCCACGCCTTGAACCCTGCCTTCGACCCCGCCGATCCGCGCGCGAAGCTGCCGGTCTTCGTCGCCGATTACGTGCTCGCGAGCTACGGCACCGGCGCGATCATGTCGGTGCCCGGCCACGACGAGCGCGACTTCGAGTTCGCGCAAGCCCACGACCTCGAGGTGCGCGAGGTGGTGCGCCCCCCCGAGCCATCATCGAAGGGCGTCCCCGTCCACGAGCCAGGTGCCTGCTACACGGGCGAGGGCGTCGCGGTGAACTCCGGCCCGATCGACGGCCTGCCGACGCCGCAGGCGAAGGCGCGCGCGATCGAGGTCCTCGAGTCGGCCGGCGCGGGCCGCGCGCGCGTGACCTACCGGCTGCGCGACTGGCTCTTCTCGCGCCAGCGCTACTGGGGCGAGCCGTTCCCGCTCCTGCACCGCGCCGACGGCGAGACCGTGACCGTCCCCGACGAGGACCTGCCGGTCGAGCTGCCCGAGACGGACGACTTCCGCCCCTCCGAGGACGGCTCGCCGCCGCTCGCGCGCGCCAAGGGCTGGCTCGAGACCGTCGATCCGCGCGATGGGACGCCTGCGCGGCGCGACACGGACACGATGCCCGGCTGGGCCGGCTCGTGCTGGTACTGGCTGCGCTTCATGGACCCGCACAACGAGCGCGAGCCCTTCTCGAAGGAGGCCGAGCGCTACTGGGGACCCGTCGACCTGTACGTGGGCGGCGCGGCGCACGCGGTGCTGCACCTCTTGTACGCGCGCTTCTGGCACAAGGTGCTCTACGACCTGGATCTCGTGTCGACCAAGGAGCCGTTCCAGCGCCTCTTCAACCAGGGCATGATCACCGCCTTCGCTTACCAGGATTCCACCGGCCGCCTGATCGGCATCGACGAGGTCGAGCCGCGCGGCGACGGCTTCGTGCGCAAGACGACGGGCGAGCCCGTGAAGCAGATCGTCACCAAGATGGCGAAGTCGCTGCGCAACGTCGCCAACCCCGACGACATCGTCGCCGAGCACGGGGCGGACACGCTGCGGCTCTACGAGCTGTTCATGGGCCCGCTCGCCGACAGCAAGCCCTGGAACCCGCGCGACATCGCCGGCTGCCGCCGCTTCCTGGAGCGCGCCTGGCGCCTCTTCGTGGACGAGGCCGGCGACGATCCCCTGCGGCCCGAGCTGAGCCTCGACCAGCAAGCGGTCTCGCTCGCGGGCGAGTCGCTGGAGCTCGAGCGCGCCCTGAACCGCGCCCTGAAGCGCGTCGACGAGAGCTTCGAGCGCTTCAACTTCAACACCGCGATCGCGGCGCTCATGGCCTTCGTCAACGAGGCGACGAAACGGCCCCAATCCCTCACCCGCGGTCAGGCCGAGCGCTTGGTCCTGGCCCTCTCGCCCTTCGCGCCGCACGTCGCCGAGGATCTCTGGCACCGCCTCGGCAACCCCTCGGAGCTCTCCCGTACCCCTTGGCCGGGCGTCCTGCCCGAGTTCCTCGGCGAGGAGGAGATCGAGATCGTCGTCCAGGTCCAGGGCAAGCTGCGCGGCACGGTGCGCGTCGCCAAGGACGCTCCGCAGGCCGACGTCGAGCGCGCCGCCCGCGAGAGCGTTCCCCAGTGGCTGGAGGGCAAGGAGCTCGTGAAGACCGTCGTCGTGCCGGGGCGGCTGGTGAACCTGATCGTGCGTTGAGCGGCGCCGCGTGGCGGGGCGCGCTCCCGCAGCAGGGGCCCGGCGGCACAGCCGCTCCAAGCGCCACCGCGCCTGCCAAGCAGCAGGGCGCAGGCAGGGGCTTGGCGATCCACGCATACTGGCGCGCACAGGCCTGCGCGCGACCTCGGCAGCGCGGACCCGACTTCACGTGAGGACCCTTCGGGCAGGAGGTCTCCCATCGTCTTCGAAATCCTCGTCATTCTCCTCCTCGTCTTGTGCAACGCCTTCTTCGCGGGCGCGGAGATCGCGGTCGTCACGGTGCGCCGCTCGCGGCTCGGGCAGCTCTTGGAGGCGGGACGGCGCGGCGCGCGCGCGGTTGCCGCCCTGCGCGAGGACCCCGAGCGCTTCCTGGCGACCGTGCAGATCGGCATCACCGTCATCGGCGCGAGCGCGGCCGCCTTCGGCGGCGCGTCGATCGCGACGCGCCTCGCTCCGCGCATCGCCGAGGTGCCGGGCCTGGGAACCTGGTCGGATGACATCGCCCTGGGCATCGTCGTCGCCGGCATCTCGTTCCTCTCGATCGTGCTTGGCGAGCTCGTGCCCAAGTCCATCGCGTTGCGGCACGCCGAGACCTTCGCCCTGCTCGCCGCCCGACCCCTGCGTGGCATCGCCTGGCTCGCGCGCCCCTTCGTCTGGTTCCTCACGGTGACCTCGAACGTCTTCCTGCGTCCCTTCGGCGACCGGACGTCCTTCACCGAGGCGCGGCTCTCGCGCGAGGAGCTCCAGCACATCATGGAGGATGCGACTCGCAGCGGGACCCTCGACACGCGCACCGGCGAGATCGCCTCTCGGGCGCTGGAGTTCGGACACCTGTCGGCGGCGGACGTGATGGTCCCCCGCAACCGCGTGCAGACGCTCGCGCGCGACGCGAGACCGGAAGGGATCGCGGCGGTCTTCTTCTCCTCCGGCGGCCACTCGCGCATCCCGGTCTACGAGCGCACGCCCGAGAACATCGTCGGCTACCTGACCGTCAAGGACGTCGCACGCCGACTCCTGGAAGGACGGGAGGTCGAGCTCGGTCCGCTGATCCGCCCGCCGAACTTCGTTCCGGAGAGCGCCAGCGCCGCCTCGCTCTTGCACGAGATGCAGCGCCGACGTCTCTCGCTCGCGATCGTGATCGACGAGTACGGAGGCTTCGCCGGGATCGTGACGATCGAGGACCTGCTCGAAGAGCTGGTCGGCGAGCTCTTCAGCGAGCACGCCACCGCCGAGGACTGGATCCACCGCGAGGAGGATGGCACGGCGGTCGTGCGCGGCCTGGCGCCGATCCGGGAGGTCAACCGCGCGCTCGATCTCGACCTCGAGGAGGGCGACTGGACGACGGTCGCCGGGCTTTGCGCAGGGCTCGCCGGCAAGATCCCGGAGCGCGGGACGCGGCTCCGCGCCAGGGACGGCACGGAGCTCGAGGTGCTCGAAGCTTCGCCGCGCGTGGTGCGGCGCGTGCGGCTGCGGCCCCAGGGCCCCCGTGCGGGGGATCCCGGGTAGGCTTCCGCGCGCATGGCGATCGAGACACCGACCCATTCCGGCGTGGATCCTGCGGCACGACGGGCGGCGGGTTCTCAGCCACACGCTCCGCGCGCCGGTGGCCGCGCCCTCATCGCGCTGTTCGCCGTCGCCCTCGCGCTGCGGATGTTCGCCGTCTTCGCCCTCGACACCCCCGGCGACGCGCGAGGCGAGAGCGCATGGAAATGGGGCGGCGAGTCCGCCTGCCTCGCGCAATCCCTCGCCGACGGCCGCGGCTACGGCGATCCGTGGTGCAGGGACACCGGCCCGAGCTCGTGGCTCACGCCGCCCTATCCCGCGCTGGTCGCGGTCCTGATGCGCACCTTCGGCGGGGTGAATCCGCGGACCGCAGCCGCGCTGTTCGTCCTGCAGGCGCTCGCGTCGGCGGCGACCTGCCTGGTGATCGTGCGCCTGGGCGAGCGGCTCGCCTGGCCGCGCGCGGGACTGCTCGCCGGCTGGCTCTGGGCGATCTATCCCGTCGCGATCTGGAACGCCGCGGCCGTCGTCTGGGACACCACCTTCGCCGCGCTCGGCGTCTCGCTCGTCCTCCTGCTCCTCCTGCGCGCCCCGGAGACCCTTCGCGCGACCGCACTCGCCGGCCTGGCCTACGGAGCCCTGCTGTTCGTCAACCCTGCGCCGCTCGTCCTCGCGCCCGCGGCGCTCGGCTTCCTCGCCCTCGCCTCGCGCGGCGCGGCCGCCGCGGCGCGAGCTTGCGCCGTCTTCACCGCCGCAGCTCTAGCGGTCTGCCTGCCGTGGATCGTGCGCAACCAGCTCGTACTCGGCACGGCGCAGCTGCGGCCGAACTTCACGGTCGAGCTGCGCATGGGCAACAACGACACGGCCAACGGCCGGCCCGTCCCGTTCCGCTACCACCCCTCGCACGTGGACGAGGAGCTCGAGCTCTACCGCCGCCTCGGCGAGGCCGACTACGCGCGCGACAACACGCGCCGGGCGCTGTCCTGGATCGCGGAGAATCCCGGCCGGTTCCTCGCGCTCACCCTGCGCCGCGCGCAGATCTTCTGGGTAGGCGAGCTGCCGAGCAGCGACCCGCGCCGCGCGGACCACCTCGCGCCCGGGCGCGACCCGCGGAGCTGGCTCAAGTTCGCGGCGTTCTTCGCGGCCGGCGCCGGCGCGCTGGTCGCCCTCTTCCTGGCGGACCTGCGCGGCCCACAGCGCTGGCTGGTCACCTCGGCCGTGCTCCTGTACGGTCTGCCCTACTTCGTGACCCACGTCTCCGAGCGCTACCGCTTCCCGATCGATCCCCTGGTCGTCCTGCTCGACGCCTGGCTCGCCCTGTGGCTCCTGCGCCGGCTGCGCCCGCGCGAGGCGAACGCTTGAGCGCGCCCGACCGATCAGGAAAACCCTCGCGGCCGCTGAAGAGCTTCCGCGACCTCAAACGCGCGCTCGGCGGCGCGGAGCCCGAGCCGGAGCCGACGCCCGCAGGGCGCGGCTGGACCTTCGCCGGCGACGAGCAGGCCCTGGAGTCGGCCGCCGCAAGCGGCGACGGCGCGCGGGCCATCGTGCTCGCGCGCCCGCGCGCCTTCGGGCCGATGGCCGGCGGGCCTCCTTGCTACCTCGAGGAGGACTCGGAGGAGCTGGAGCTGCTCCACTCCTTCCGCGTGCGCACGATCTTCCCCGGCGACGTGCAGGCCGAGGTCGCGACGCTGCCGCGCGATCCCGCCCCGGCGGACCTCGCCGGCCGGCTCGACCTGCGCGGGCACACGATCTTCACGGTCGACGGCGAGGACGCGAAGGACTTCGACGACGCGATCGAGATCGCCGAGCTGGAAGGCGGCCGTCTCGAGGTGGGAGTGCACATCGCGGACGTCGCGCACTACGTGCGGCCGGGCACGGCGCTCGACGCCGAGGGCCTGGCGCGGGCGACGAGCATCTACCTGCCCGACCAGGTGGTCCCGATGCTGCCCGAGGCGCTCTCGAACCACCTCTGCTCGCTGGTCGAGGGCCGCGAGCGGCTCTGCTACTCGGTGCGCATGGTCTTCGACGCCGCGGGCCAGCGCCTGGAGGCGAGCGTCGCGAAGAGCGTGATCAAGAGCGTCAAGCGCTGCACGTACAAGGGGGTCCAGGAGCTGCTCGACGGCGCGGACACGCCGCTCGCGCGGGAGCTCGCGTTCCTGGAGCGGCCGCTGCGGCTCTTCGAGCGCTGGACCAAGCGCCAGCAGGCGATCCGCGACGCGAAGGGCTCGCTGCGCATGACCTCGCGCGAGCGACGCTTCGTGTTCGACGAGCGCCACGAGGTCAGCGCCGTGGTCGACTACCCGCGCTATTTCTCGATGGCCTTGATCGAGGAGACCGCCCTCGCCGCCAACCAGGCGGTCGGCGATCTCTTCCGCTCCCGCGGGCTGCCGGCGATCTACCGCGTGCACCGCGAGAAGGACCCCGAGGAGGTCGCGGCGGTCGCCAAGATGCTCGAGGAGCACCAGATCCGCGTCCCCGACAAGGACCGCCTGACCGCGCGCGACGTCGGGCGGATGATCCGCGCCGCGCGCCGCCGGCCGAACGCCGAGGCCTTGATCCAGCGCATCATGGGCCTGGTCGAACGCGCGACCTACGAGGTCCACGACCACGAGGACGTCGCCAAGCACTTCGGCCTTGCGCGCCAGGGCTACCTGCACTTCACCTCGCCGATCCGGCGCTACCCCGACCTCATGGTTCACCGCTGGCTGTGGGCCGTGGAGAGCCGCGGGAGCGAGGCCGAGACCGAGCTGCGCGCCGCCGAGCTCCTGGCCGACCTGAACCAGGTCGCCAGCCACTGCTCGGGCCAGGCCGAGGTGGCCGAGATGGTCGCCCAGGCCGTGGGCGACCTCAAGGTGTGCCAGTTCATGCACCCGCACATAGGCAAGAAGCTCTCCGGCAAGGTCCATCGCGTCTCGCCGGCCGGCCTCGAAGTGCACCTCACCGACTTCAACGTCGTCGGCTTCCTGCCCTCCCGCACGCTGGGAGAGCGCGCTCGGGTTGAAGGGCCGACGTTGACGGTGAGGAAGGGCCGCCAGGTCCGCTCCTTCACCGAGGGCCACCCGGTCGCCGTGCGCCTCGCCGACGTCGACTTCGTCCGGCTGCAACTGATGATGGAGCTGGCCTGAAGTCCCGGACCGAGATCATGTCCGTGCCCGCGGGCGGGCGCCGGAGGGACCGATCGGACGGATCGTAGGGAGCGCGGCTTCGTGAGCGCGCCGTCGGCTAGAATGCGTCCCAGCGCGGCCGACCTGGAAGCATCCTTGCAGCTCGCGATCCGCGCGTGATCGCGCTCGAAAGGCGGGACGAATCATGCGAGTAGCCATGCGGCTTCGAATCTCCGGCGGCCCTCGGATCGACCTCGCCTTGCGGCGGCTCGGCAGCTTCCTTCCAGGTGCGGCCATCGCGTTTGCTGCCGGAGTGGCTGCGGGGCAATCCAGTCCGTCCGATCTCGTTGGCTGGGGCGGATACGTCGTCAACAGCGCCTGGGCGCAGGAGCCGTTCGCCGAGATCTCCGCAGGCCTGGACCACAGCCTCGCGCGCCGCAGCGACGGCACGCTCGTCGCATGGGGATCGAACGCGTTCGGCCAGTGCGACGTTCCTGCGCTCCCGCCGGGAGCCACGTACGTCGAGATCAGCTCCGGTCGCAGCCACAGCGTGGCACGGCGCAGCGACGGCACGATCGTCGCCTGGGGCGGGAGCTTCTTCGGCCAGACCAACGTTCCCGTCTTGCCGGCCGGGCTCTCCTGTGTCGAGGTCGAGGCCGGGTCCTGGCACACCCTGGCACGGCTCAGCGACGGCTCGGTCGTGGCCTGGGGGTTCAACTATTGGGGCCAATGCGACGTGCCGGCCTTGCCGCCGGGTCTCACCTACGTCGAGGTCGAGGCAGGCTACGGCCACAGTCTTGGACGGCGCAGCGACGGCACACTCGTCGCCTGGGGCCGCAACCAGTACGGCCAGTGCAACGTGCCCCTGCTCCCACCAGGCCTCGCTTTCGTCGAGGTCGCTGCCGGCGACTTCCACAACCTGGCGCAGCTCAGCGACGGCTCGGTCGTGGCCTGGGGATGGAACCAGCATGGCCAGTGCAACGTGCCCGTCCTGCCACCGGGACTTGCGTACGTCGAGCTTTCCGCGGGTGACGCGCACAGCCTGGCTCGCCGCAGCGACGGCTCCCTTCTCGCTTGGGGAGGCAACTGGGCCGGCCAGATCGAGGTGCCGCCCCTGCCGCCGGGCCTCACCTATGTGGAGGTCGCCGCAGGCTACGTCCACAGCTTGGCGCGGCGCAGCGACGGTACGGTCGCAGCCTGGGGCAACAACGACTACGCCCAGTGCAACGTCCCCTCCGTGCGACCGGGTCCCGTCTACGTGGAGATCGCCGCGGGCGGCGGGCACTCCCTCGCGCGGCGCAGCAACGGTGTGGTCGTTGCCTGGGGCCAGAACAACTATGGCCAGTGCGACGTGCCCGACCCGCCGCAGGGGCTCTCCTACGTGGAGCTTGCCTCCGCCGGCTTCCACAGCTTGGCACGACTCAGCGACGGCTCGGTCATCGGCTGGGGATATAATGCCTTGGGCCAGTGCAACCTACCCGCCCTGCCGGCCGGGCTCTCCTACGTCGCGCTCGCAGCAGGTTCGAGTGCCGAGCACAGCATGGCGCTGCGCAGCGATGGCTCGGTGTTCGCCGTGGGTTGGAACACCTGGGGCCAGTGCAACGTGCCCGCCCTGCCGCCCGGCCTCTCCTACCTCGAAATCGCCGCGGGCGGCACGCACAGTCTTGCGCGGCGCAGCGACGGCTCGCTCGTCGCCTGGGGAGGCAACTCTTACGGCCAGTGCAACGTGCCTGCCCTGCCACCGGCGCTTTCTTACGTCGAGATCGCAGCGGGCCGCCATCACAGCCTTGCGCGGCGCAGCGACGGCTCAGTCGTAGCCTGGGGACAGAACGTCGTCGGCGAGTGCAACGTGCCTACCCTGCCGCCCGGGCTAACCTACGTGGAGGTCGCCGCCGGCTACGCCCAGAGTCTCGCGCGCCGCAGCGACGGATCGGTCGTCTTCTGGGGAGGCGCCGGCGGCAGCGCGCCGGCTCCGCCTCCCGGGCTCGAATACGTCGAGATCGCCGCGGGAAGCGGATTCAACCTGGCGCGGTGGGAGCCAATCTGCCCTGCACCGCTCGTCTACTGCACCGCGAAGCCCAACTCGCAGGGCTGCACGCCGGCGATCGGCTTCGCCGGGCTCCCCAGCGCCTCGGCGGGCAGCGGCTTCCTTGTCAGCACGTCGAGCCTGATCGACAACACCCTCGGCCTGCACTTCTACGGCACGTCCGGGCCGAGCGGCGCGCCGTTCCAGGGCGGGTATCTGTGCGTGATGCTGCCGCTCGCGCGCACTCCGACCGCGAGCTCGGGCGGGACGCCGCCTTGCGGAGGCATGCACTCGATCGACTTCAACACGTATGTGGCGAGTGGGCTCGACCCTTCGCTCGCCGCAGGCTCGCAGGTATGGCTCCAGACCTGGGCCCGCGACCCGGCGAGCCCGAGCGGGACGAGCCTGAGCGACGCCTTGGCCTTCACGATCTGCCCGTGACCGGCGGCACGCGCCCCGGCGTGAGGCCAGGCCGCATGGCGATGGCGCCAGGCTGAGTGGCTCCTCCGGGTCGGGCGGCGCGGCGATCGCTCGCGTGCTGGGAGAGCAGGGGAATGGTGGGGACGGTGGTTCGTAGCCGCGATGGGTTCCAACCCGAGGAGACGACCATGCCTCACGAGCTTCCGCCGTTGCCGTATCGCGAGGACGCGCTCGCGCCGCATCTCTCGAAGGAGACGCTCGAGTTCCACTACGGGAAGCACCACAAGGCCTACGTGGAGAAGCTGAACAAGCTCATCGGCGGGACGCCGTTCGAGGGGATGCGCCTGGAGGAGACGATCCGCAAGTCCAGCGGCGACGTGTTCAACAACGCGGCCCAGGTGTGGAACCACACCTTCTATTGGAACTCCTTGTCGCCGGACGGTGGCGGCGATCCCGAGGGGGCGGTGGCCGAGGCGATCGACGGGTCGTTCGAATCGTTCGACAAGTTCCGCGAGCAGTTCGGTGAAGCCGCCGGGGGCTTGTTCGGCAGCGGCTGGGTGTGGCTCGTGCGCAACAAGGACGGGTCGCTGGCGATCGAGCCGATGGAGAACGCCAAGAACCCGCTGAAGACGGGCCAGACGGCGATCCTCACCTGCGACGTGTGGGAGCACGCCTACTACATCGACTATCGCAACGAGCGCGAGCGCTACGTCGAGGCCTTCTGGAAGCTCGTCAACTGGGAGTTTGCGGAGCGCAACCTCTCCGCGGTAGCCTCGCGCTCCGCATGAGGGACTCGGCCGTCCGCTTCGCGCTCCTCGCCGTGCTGCTCGCCGCCTGCTCCGGTGGCGAGCAACCGGAGGCGCCGGCTCCGACTGCCGCGGCTGCAGAAGGTGAGGAGGCCCCCGCGCGCGCCACGCCGGCGGGGCAGGCGCGCGACGCCGCGCGCGCCGAGGCCGATCCCTCGCTGCCCGCCGGCACCGTGCGCGGCGTGATCACCCTCGCGGGCACGCCGCCGCCGCGCAAGCCGATCGCGATGGGCGGCGTCGCCGGCTGCCAGCACGACGGCGAGGTCTTGACCGAGTCCGTCGTCGCCTCCGGCGGCAAGCTCGCCAACGTCTTCGTGCGCGTGAAGGACGGCCTCGCGGCCGAGGACGTGCCGCCGCCGCCCGTGGAGCCGGCCGTGCTCGACCAGAGGGGCTGCGTGTACGTCCCGCACGTGCTCGGCGTGCGCGCCGGGCAGCCGCTCGTGATCCACAACGGCGATCCGGCATCCCACAACGTCAACGCCCGTCCGAAGCGCCCGAAGAACGAGGCCTTCAACAAGGTGCAGCCGCCGCAGGGCGCCGACATCCAGGTCGTCTTCCCCGAGCCCGAGGTCGCGATCTCGTTCGAGTGCAACCTGCACCCGTGGATGCGCTCTTGGGTGGCGGTGGTCGAGAACCCGTTCTTCGCCGTCTCGGCCGCGGACGGCGGGTTCGAGATCGCCGGCCTGCCGCCGGGCCGCTACGTCCTCGAGGCCTGGCACGAGGTCTACGGCCGCCGCAGCCTGCCCGTGGAGGTGCCCGAATCGGGCGGCGCGCGGGTCGAGATCGGCTACACGGCCAAGTGAGGGGGCGGCCTCGGCGGCCTTGCCGGCGCGTTGACTTGGCCCGGGGGCTTTCCCATAGTCCGGCGGCCGGGACGTTGGGGACGGCTCTCTTCCGTCCGCCCGTGCTGCTCTCCCTGCCCCCCTGACCCCAAGCCCTGAGGGAAGCCGATGCACCTTCTTCTCGTTGACGCCGGGGTTCCGAGCGACTGGCCCCAGCTCTCGCTGCGCTGGACGCACTTCGTCGCGGGCGTGCTCTGGATCGGCCTGCTGTACTTCTTCAACTGGGTCAACTCGGCCTTCGTGCCGACCCTGGACCCCGAGACGAAGCGCAAGGTGATCCCCGAGCTGATGCCGCGCGCGCTGTTCTGGTTCCGCTGGGGGGCCGCCTTCACCTGGCTCACCGGCGTCGCGCTGGCGATGATCCTCTACTACTCGGGCCGCTACGGGTATCTCCTGAAGACCGGCGTGAAGCCCGAACTGATGGACTGGCTGCCGGCCTTCCTCGGCCTGGTCGTCGGCTTCGTCGTGTACGACGTGATGTTCAAGCTGCTCGGCAAGAACCCCGCCGGCCATTCGGCGGCGGTCCTGATCTGGGGGGCCTTGGCGATCGGGTTCGGCTGCATCCTCGACGCGAGCTACGACTTCTCGGGCCGCGCGGTGTTCGTCCACCTGGGCGCGCTGTTCGGCACCGCGATGGCGGCCAACGTCTGGATGCGCATCTGGCCCGCGCAGCGGCGGATCATCACCGCGATCAAGGCGGGCACGGCCCCCAATCCTGCCGACGTCTCCATGGCCGGGCTGCGTTCGAAGCACAATACCTACATGTCGGTCCCGCTCTTGCTCTTCATGGTCAGCGTGGACCAACCTGGCCTGACCGCCTTGGTCTCCGCCGACGGAGGAGGCCAGTGGCAGCTCACCGTGGCCGGGATCTTCGTGATCGGGTGGGTCGCGACCTACCTGATCTACAAGTCGGCCCCGAAGGTGAAGGGCTTCTGAGCCAGCCTCGCTGAGCCGACCGGCTGCCTGCGAAGGCGCTCCCCGACCGGCCTTGGCTGGCCAGGCACGGCATCGCCGCCTTCCTGCCAAGTTGGCGCAGCGGGCGCTGTCAGGATGGCAGCTCGGCCGTCGGGTTGACGGCGTAACTGCCGCTCCCGGAGGTGCTTGCAGCGGCCCTGCGGCCGGCATGGGCCTTGCTTTTCCGCCGCGCGGCGCGCCCGGGAGGCGGGGCGCCGCAGAACCCGGAATCCCAAGGAGGCAACCCATGGCCCTCGGCACGTTGAACCCGACCTTGCTGGCCTTGAGCCAGTGGCGCGCGGAGATGGACCGCGCCTTCGAGACCCTGCACCGCGGAACGGACGGCGCGACGCCGCGCAGCAGGTGGGGCACGCGCACCTTCCCGCAGCTCAACCTGCTCGAGGACGACGACCGCGTCTACGTGGAGGCCGAGCTGCCCGGCCTGCGCATGGAGGACCTCGACGTCGTCGTCACGGGCAGCGAGCTCTCCATCAAGGGCAGGCGTTCCGCGCTGCCCGAGGAGGGCCTGACCGTCCACCGGCGCGAGCGCGGCAGCGGCGAGTTCCACCGCGTGGTCCGCCTGCCGGTCGACGTGGAGGTCGACCGCGTCCAGGCGACGCTCGTGAACGGTGTGCTGACGGTGGCGCTGCCCAAGGCGCGGGTGGCGCGGCCGCGGCGAATCGAGGTCAAGGCCCGCTGAACCGCAAGAGGAGATTCGTCATGACCACTCGAAGCGTGAGCGTGAGGAAGCAGGCTGCGCCGGAGCTGAACGGCGAGTCGACGCGCAGCTCCTATGCCTACCGTCCCAGCGTGGACATCGTCGAGTCGGCGGAGGAGCTGACGCTCTACGCCGACCTGCCCGGCGTGTCCGGCGAGGACATCGACATCGAGTTCGAGCAAGGGGTGCTCGCGATCCACGGCCAGGTCTCCCCCCGCAAGCCGGAGGGCGCGAGCTACCTCCACCAGGAGTACGGAATCGGCGACTTCCACCGCACGTTCCAGGTCAGCGAGGCGATCGACCCCGAGCGCATCCAGGCCGAGCACGAGGCCGGCGTCCTCGTCCTGCACCTGCCCAAGACCGAGGCGGTGAAGCCGCGCAGGATCCAGATCCAGTCCCGCTGAGCGGGCGGATCGTTTTCCAGCAAGAGGAGGCAACCATGAATCTGATCCCTTGGAAGAGCAGGACCCAAGTGCAGACCGGCGGACGCGCGTCGCCATTCGACGCGCTGGAGAGCTTCCGCTGGGAGGTGGATCGCATGTTCGACCGCTGGATGCGCGACCCCTGGAGCCTGGGGGACGAGCCCTTCGCGGCCGCACAGACCGTCGCGTTGCCGATCGACGTGACCGAGACCGACGGCGAGGTGCTGGTGCGGGCCGACGTGCCCGGGGTCGAGCCGAAGGACCTCGAGATCACGCTCACCGGCGACGTGCTCACGCTCTCGGGCTCCAAGAAGGAGGAGCGCCAGGAGGGCTCGGAAGGGCACTACGTCTCCGAGCGCCGCTTCGGCGCCTTCCGCCGCAG
>DATKBQ010000504.1:0-3241 GCA_035546375.1 Planctomycetota bacterium
CGGACTCAGTTCTGGCTGCGCCGCCAGACCTCGAGGATCTCGCCGCCCACGCGCAGGAAGGCGTCGAAGTCGGACGGCTTGCGGATGTAGCGACTCGCGCCCAGCTCGAGCGTCTCCTGGCGGTCGCGCGGCGAGTCGGACGAGGTCAGGATCACGACCGGCGTGGAGCCGCAGAGATCGCTCTGGCGGATGCGCTTCAAGAACGCCGTGCCGCTGCGCTTGGGCATGTTCAGGTCGACGATGAAGAGGTCCGGGCAGGGCCGGCTCCGGTCGGCTTCCGCCCGCTCGAGGTACTGGAAGGCCTTCTCGCCGTCTTCGACGACGTCGAGCCCGAACTCGAGGTCCTGCTCGCGCAGCGCTTCGCGCACCAAGTAGACGTCGGCCGGATTGTCCTCGGCGAGCAGGATCCGGATCGGCCGGGATGGCGTGTCCTGGGATCCCGAGTAGGACGGCGCCGGCGCGGGACACCCTTCGCTGGCCGCATCGTAGTTCGCGCGCCCGAGCTTGGGTGCCGACCTGGTCCGACCGCGTGGCCGGTGAAGGCGTTGACGGAGGGGTAGGAGCTCGAGCATGGGGGGGCGGTGCCCTCCTTCGAGTGCTGCGCCGCCCTGCCTGCGGTGATCCCCCTCTGCCTCGCGGGACCGTCCCGACCGGGAGGCATCGCGCCTTCCGGAGTTACGGGTGGAGATCCTACCTCAAGGTCGCCTCGGCCGCAGGGCCCCGGAGCTTGCGATTCTCCGGGCCGGCTCACAGGCTGCGGCGGACCAGCGGCCCGCGCTCCTCGGGCTGCTCCGCCGCCCGGTAGGCGGCGAGCGTCTTCCGGGCGCACTCCCGCCAGGTGAAGCGGCGAGCGCGCTCGCGCCCGCGCAGGCGCAGCTCGGCGGCCAGCTCGCGGTCAACCAAGACGCTGCGCAGGGCCTCGAAGATCGCGCCGCTGTCAGTGGGCTCGACGAGCAGCGCCGCGTCGCCGCAGACCTCCGGCAGCGAGGTGACCGAGCTGGTGACCACCGGCGCGCCGCAGGCCATCGCCTCGAGGGGCGGCAGTCCGAAGCCCTCGTTCAAGCTTGAAAAGAGGAAGGCGTCGGCCTGCGCGTAGAGCCTGGGCAGCTCGGCGTCGGGCACCGCCTCGCGCCACTCGACGCGCCCGCGCGCCGGCGAGCGTTCGAGCTCGCGCTCGAAGAGCTCGGCGCCGTAGCCGCGCGGGCCCGCGATCAGCCAGCGCTGCGGCAGCCCCTCGCGCACGAGCCGCTCGAAGGCTTCCAGCATGCGCAGGTGGTTCTTGCGCGCGTCGACGCGGCTGACGGTGAGCACGTACGGCTCGCTCGCGGGCGGGAAGCCCTCCGGCGGCAGCGAGCGGGCGACGTGGTCGCAGCCCAGCGGCGTGACCGTGACGCGCGCCGGAGCCACGCCGAAGGAGAGCACCACCTCGGCGCCGACGAACTCGCTCGGCACCAGGATGCGGCGGGCGCGGCGGACGAGCTCGCGCGCGGCGGCCTCCATGCGCGCGGCGACGGCCGGATCGAGGTACCCCGCGTCCAAGAGGAAGATGCAGTCGTAGAGCGTGCCCACCTCGGCGGCGGCGCGCACGGGCAGGAGGTGCGGCTGCGTGTGGTGGAAGACGCTCGCGCCGCCGACCAGGTCGTCTGCGCCGCGGTCCAGGCGCTGCATCAGCGCGGCGCTCCAGCGCGAGGGCAGGCGCAGCCGCACCAGCTCGGCCCGCGAGCCGGCGAGTCCCAGCTCATCGCGCGTGAAGCGCGCGGGGCTGAGCGTGTAGCCGAAGAGCCCAAGGTCGCGGTCGAGGCCGAGCTCGATCAGCGCGCGCACCAGCTCGCGCGTGTAGCGGCCGATGCCCTCGCGGTTGACCAGCGCGGGCCGGTAGTCGATGCCGATGCGCATGGACGGAGCGCAGCTTCGGGCCCGGCGCTGCGCCGTTCAAGGCGCGCGCGGCGCGGCCCCATGGATCAAGCGAGGGCCGCCGCCAGCCAGGACAGCCCGCCGCCGAGCGCGAACGCCGCCGGTCCGGCGAGCCAGCGCCAGGCGCCGTGCCGCGACAGCGCGACGCCGCTGCGCTGCAGCGCCCAGGCCGCCGCCAGCGCCACCCAGGCTTCGGTCATGAAGGTGGTCAGGCCCGCGCCGGTGATCCCGAGCGCGGGCACCGCCCAAGCGTTGCCTGCGACGTTCAGCGCGACGCCGGCGGCGGCGATGGCGAGCGTCGCGCGGCTGTTCCCGGTCGCGACCAGGGCGGTCAGGAGGATCGCGCCGGCGTAGATCGCGACCGCCGCTCCGAGCAGCCAGCGCAGGCTGTCGCCGGCCGTTCCGTAGCCGGCCCCGAACAGCTCGAGCGCCCACGTGGTCCAGGGGATCGCGGCCCCGCAGGCGAACCCGGCGACGGCGAACAGCGGCGGGCCGACGCGCGCCACTGCGGGCGCGAGCTGCCCCGCGAGATGGCGGCGGGTGAACCAGGGGAGCAGCGTGAGCGACGCGTACTGCGCGAGCATGATGCTCCACGACATGAAGCGGACGGCGAGGTTGTAGCGCCCCAGCTCCGCCTCGCCTGCGATCGCGCGCACGAACACGTTGTCGACGTAGAAGTAGGTCTGGGCGCAGATCGCCGAGAGCCCGAGCGGCAGCGCGGCGCGCAGGAGCCCGCGCTCCGGCGTGACGCCCCGCGAGCTCGGCAGGTGCGGCCGCGCGGCGAGGTGCAGGAGCAGGTTGGCGCAGGCGCTGCCGATCGCGACCGCGAGCAGGTACGCGGCGGGCTCGCGCCCTCCGCGCGAGTAATAGAGCGCGACTCCGCCCAGGCTGAGCGCGCTCGCGACCGCGCGCGCGAGCACGGGGACGCCCCAGGCGATCCGGTTGCGGTACACGGTGGCGGACAGCTCGAGCGCGTGCGTCACCGGGTAGAGCGAGGCGAGCAGGATCCACGGCGCGCCGGGCTCGCCGAGGAGGAAGGCACCGCCGCCCACCAGCGCGACCCCCACGAGTCCCGCCCCGAGCCGGATGCGCCGCGCGCCGGCGAGCACAGCCGCCAGCCGCTCGGGCCTTCCGGCCGAGCGCTGCACCGCGATCGGGCCGGTGCCGAGGTTGGCGAGCGAGTCCAGCCAGGCGAAGACCGCCAGGTAGAAGGTGAAGCGCCCGAACCCGGCCGGCTCCAGGCGCAGGTCCGCCAGCTTCAGGATCGCCAGCGTGCACGCCGCGCCCCAGAAGCGGCCGAGGATCTGGAGGCCGGTTCCGCCCCACA
>DATKBQ010000505.1:0-5238 GCA_035546375.1 Planctomycetota bacterium
GTAGCTCCCCGGCGTCGTCGGGAAGTTGAACGCGAGCGTGCGCCCCGCGAAGACCACCGCGCCGCTCGGGTCCAGCGCCAGCCCGCGCAGGTGGTCCTCGTCCGCGGCCCCCAGGAACGTCGCGTACTCGATCGAGCCCGCACCCGGCGCGAGCCGCGCGACCCACGCGTCCTTCAGCGGGTTCTGCGGGTCTCCGTTCCAGGTCCGGTCGTACGCGCCCGGCGTGGTCGTCATGTCGTCGGACGTCGTGCTGCCGCCGAGCACGAGGCGTCCCGAGCCATCGACGACCACCTGCGCCAGCTCGTCGTCCGCCGAGCCACCCAGGAAGGTCGAGCTCGCGAGCTGGCTCGCATCCGGAGCGAGCCGCGCCAGGAACCCATCGCTCGGCCCGTCGAAGGTCCCATCCAGCGCGCCGGCCGTCACCGGGAAGTCGCTCGAGTCGGTCGTGCCCACCACGGCCACCTCCCCGCCGGGCTCGATCGCGACCGCGCTCGGCGTCTCCTGGTTCGCGCCGCCTAGGTACGTCGACCACGTGAGCTGCGCGCCCGCCGCGTCCAGCCGCGCGACGAACGCGTCCACCGGCCCGGAGCGGAAGGGTTGCAGCACGCCGGGCGTGACCGGGAAGTTCGCTGACGTCGTCACGCCGGCCAGCGTGACTGCGCCCGATGGCTCGAGCGCGATCGCGGTGGCTCCATCGTCCAGCGATCCGCCCAGGAAGGTCGACCACACGAGCGTGGCGCCAGCCGCATCCAGCCGCGAGGCGAAGGCGTCGCCCGCGAACTGCCCGCCGTTGAAGGTCGTGTCGAACGAGCCCGGCACCGTCGGGAAGCCCGAGCCGTTGGTGCTGCCGGCGACGGTCACCTCCCCGCTCGGGGCGAGCGCGAGCGCGTTGATGCGATCGTTCAGGCCGCCGCCCAGGTAGGTCGACCATGCGAGCGCGGTGCCTTGCGGCGCGAGGCGCGCGACGAAGCCGTCGAGGAACCCGTTGTGGGTCGTGTCGAAGGCTCCCGCGGTGACCGGGAAGTCGCTCGAGCGCGTCTCGCCGGCCACGGTCACCTCCCCGCCCGCGCTGACCGCCAGACCGCGCACATGCTCCATGTCGCTGCCGCCCAGGAAGGTCGACCACGCGATCTGCGCGCCCGACGCCTCGAGGCAGGTGACGAAGACGTCGACCACGCCGACCCAGCTTCCGCCGAAGACGCCCGGCGTCACCGGGAAGTCGAAGGAGTCGGTCGTGCCCGCGACGTACACGCGCCCGAGCGCATCCACGCCGACGGCCTCGATCCCCTGATCGCTGCCGCCGGCGAGGTACGTGGACCAGACGAGGCCCGGATCGATGACCGCGGCGAGGGTCGGATCGAGATCCGGCGCGCTGAAGCCCCAGCTCGCTTCGTCGATCCGCACGAATGCGCACTCCAGCGGCACGCGCTCGAGCGATCCGTCCTCGCCCGGCCGCTCCTGCCAGGCGATCGGCGGCGGCTGGCGCAGGGTGCCCAGCTCCGTCTCGAGCAGCAGGCTGCCGTCGGCGGCCAAGCTCGAGCTCCGCTGTCCCACGCACGAGAAGCGCGCGCGAGCGAGGTCTGCGCCGGGCGCGAGGACGAGGTCGTACTCGAAGAGGCCCTGACCCGGCCGCGCGACCACGTCGATCCCCGGCCACGCCCCGCGCCAGCGCAGGCGCTCGCAACCGGCGAGGTCGCGGACCCAGCGCGCGGGATCGGAGCCCAAGAAGAAGCTGTAGCGGCCCGGAAGGCTCCCTTCGCCGATCGGAGGCCGCGCCCCGGCGCCCTCGAAGCGCATGCGCAGCGCGACGCCGCGCCGCCGGAGCCCGCCGTCGCGCTCGTGCAGCGAAAGCCACCAGCCGTCGTCGACGGCCCAGGCGCAGGCCGCGCCCTGCGCGCGGGCGAAGCGCGCAGGCTCGGGCCACTGACCGCCATTGGGCAGGAAGGGGGGCGGGAACGCCGCGGCTGCGGCGGCGGATCCGACCCGCTCGCCGTGCCCGGCGAGCGCGAGGACGAACAGCAGCGGGATCATCGCAAGGTTCCTCCGGGCAAGCGTCGCTTCCCGGTATCTATTCTCCCACGGCCCGTCGGTAAACGGATCCCCCGGGATTCCAGCGGAGAAGGGTCGGGGCTCGCTACCATCGTCGTCATGTACAGCCGTAGGGACGTGCTCGGCGCCGCGGCGCTGGCGCTGGCTCCCGTGCGCCTCGATCCGGAGCGCATCGCCCGCGCCCTCGAGCCCTTCGCCGGCCGCGGCGACGGCTCGCCCGAGCGCGACGCGCGCGACGAGGAGGCCTGGCTCTTCGTCCAGCAGGCCTTCACCGTCGACCGCAGCCTGGTCAACTTGAACAACGGCGGCGTCAGCCCGTCGCCGGCGCTCGTGCAGGCGGCGATGAAGCGCCACCTCGACTACTCGAACCAGTGCCCGCCCCACCACATGTGGCAGGTGCTCGAGAAGCAGCGCGAGGGCGTGCGCCAGCGGCTGGCGCGGCTCTTCGGCTGCGACGGCGAGGAGATCGCGATCACGCGCAACGCCTCGGAGAGCCTGCAGACCTGCCAGCTCGGCCTCGACCTCGAGCCGGGCGACGAGGTCCTGACCAGCACGCAGGACTACCCGCGCATGCTCACGACCTTCGAGCAGCGCGCGCGCCGCGAGGGGATCGTGCTGCGCAAGGTGTCCCTGCCCGTCCCCGCCGAGGACGACGCGGAGGTGGTGCGCCGCTTCGCCGAAGCGATCGGTCCGCGCACGCGCCTGATGCTCGTATGCCACGTGATCAACCTGACCGGCCAGATCCTGCCGGTGCGCGAGCTGGTCGCCTTGGGCCGCAGGCACGGCGTGCCGGTGGTGATCGACGGCGCCCACGCCTTCGCCCACTTCCCGTTCTCCCACGCCGACCTGGACTGCGACTACTACGGCACGAGCCTGCACAAGTGGCTCTTCGCGCCGCACGGCACCGGTCTCCTGTACGTGCGCCGCGAGAAGATCGCTTCGCTGTGGCCGCTGATGGGCGCGCCGGAGGGCATGGACGCCGACGTGCGCAAGTTCGAGGAGATCGGCACGCACCCCGCCGCCAACGCGATCGCGATCGCGGAGGCCGTGACCTTCCACGAGGGCATCGGCCCCGCGCGCAAGGCGGCGCGGCTGCGCTACCTGCGCGAGCGCTGGGCTCGGCGCCTGATGGAGAGCGATCGCGTGCGCCTCTTGACCAGCCTCGATCCCCGCTTCTCCTGCGGGATCGCCACCGTGGCGGTGGAGGGGATCGACACGGCGCGCCTCGGCGCGCACCTGTGGGAGCGCCACAGGATCCTGACCACGCCGATTCTGCACCCCGAGGTGGAGGGCCTGCGCATCTCGCCCAGCGTGTACACCACGCTCGAGGAGCTGGACCGCTTCTGCGAGGCGGTCGAGACCGCGATCCGCGAGGGCTTGCCGGCTTGAGCGGCGGGCCACGAATGGGGCGCCTCCTGGGTCACGGAGCCTGCAAGCCGCTGATGCTCGCTGCCGCCGCGCTCGCCGCCTGCACGACCCGGCCGCCGGCGCGCGAGGCGATCTCGACCGCGCTCGCGCCGCTGCCGGTCGGGCCCTACTCCCAGGCCGTGCGCACGGGCGACATGCTCTGGCTCGCGGGTCAGGTGGGAATCGATCCGAGCACGGGCCGTCTCGTGGAGGGCGGCGCCGCCGCCGAGGCGCGTCAGGCGCTCGAGAACCTCGGCGCCGTGCTGGCGGCCGCGGGCTTCTCGTTCGGCGACGTGGTGCAGGCGCAGGTGTTCCTGACCGACATCGCCGACTTCGGCGCGGTCAACCCGGTCTACGCCGAGCGCTTCGAGCGCGAGCCGCCCGCGCGCGCCACGGTCGCCGTCGCCGCGCTCCCTGGCGGCGCGCGGGTGGAGATCCAGATGGTCGCGGTGCGGCGCCGCTAGCGCGCGAAGCTCGCGCCGGCGATCCTTGGCTCCCGCCTCTTCCTCTGGAAGGCCCGGTTACGTAGCGGGGATCGACTTCTGGCCGGCGACGACGCACGCGCCCGGCGCCGGACGCTACGTGCGCGAGCTGGTCCGCGCGATGGTTCGCCTCGAGGAGCGGCCGGAGCTGCGGCTCCTCGACGTCGGGCCGGGAGCGCGCGTGCTCGGGCCCGGAGCGCTCGGGCTCGACGGCGCGCGCGGCGTGCGGCGGCTGGAGCTCGCGCTGCCGCGCCGCGCGCTCGCTGCGCTCTCGAAGGTCGGCTTGGGCGCCGAGCGCCTGCTCGGGGGCTGCGACTTGTTCCAGCGCGTCTTCCCGCTCGATCCGCCCGCCGGACGGGCACGCCAGGTGCTCGCGGTGCTCGAGCTGCCGCCGGAGGGCTCTCGACAGGAAACGCCGTGGCGCCGCGCGCTCGAGCGCGCCGATGCGCTGGTGCTCAGCGAGCTCGCGGCGCGCGAGGTGCGGCGTCGCTTCGGCCTCGAGCCGGATCGCGTGCACCTCGCGAGCCCCGGATGCGAGCACTGGGCGCGCGACCTCGGGCCAGCCGTCCCTCGCGCCGATCCGCCGCAGATCCTGGCCCTCGGCCGCACCGACGCCCGGCGGCGGCACGCCGAGCTGCTCGGCGCCTTCGAGCGCCTGCGCCGGCAAGGAACCCACGCGAGACTCGTCTTCGCCGGCGGACGCGGCGATGCCGCCGCCGGGCTGGACGTGGCGATTGCCACGAGCCCCTTCGCGCGCGACGTGCGCCGGATCGAGCGGCCCCGCGAGGCCGAGCTGCCGGCGCTCGTCGCGCGCTCCGCCGTGCTCGCGCACCTGAGCGAGGGCGAGCTGAGCGCAGTGACGCCGCTCGAGGGTCTTTCCCTCGGCCTCGCCGTCGTTGCGAGTCCCCTGCCGGCGTTCGTCGAGGCGCTCGGCGAGCACGCGATCTGGGCGGGGAAGCCGGGAGACACGCCCGACGTCGAGGATCTGGCGCTGGCGCTCGAGCGGGCGCTCGCTTCGGCCTCCGACCCCGCTGCCCAGGCCGCGCGCCGCGCCCATGCGAGCGCATTCACCTGGGAGCGCAGCGCGCGCTTGACGCTGGAGGCCTGGGGGCGAATCCTGGCGCGCGCATGAGCCGCCGCTCGCTGCACCGGGCCTGCGCCCTCGCGCTCGCGCTCGCGCTCTGGGCCTGCGCCGGCGCGAGCGCTCGGGCGCCCGGATTCGATGCCAACCCCGCCGCAAGCGGCTTCGACGGGGCGGGCTCGGACCCGCGCGCGGTGGCGATCGCCGACCAGGTCATGG
>DATKBQ010000506.1:0-3431 GCA_035546375.1 Planctomycetota bacterium
GCACGGTCGAGGACTACAACAAGGCGTTGGTCGACGCCGAGAGCGGGCTCGAGATCCTTTCCGCGCCGGCGGGCTACCGGCGCGAGCGCGGCGCGGAGGCGATCGGCGGCGAGGGCGCGCTCTGGACGCGCGAGGTGAAAGGCGGAGAGGCGCGCATCCGTGTCCGGCGCTTGCAGGCCCGCGGGCTGCGCTCGAACTACGTGGCCGAGCTGCGCAAGGAGATCGACGAGAGACCGGGGGCGAAAGACGTGAGCCAGTCGCGCGAGAACTTCGGCAACGTCCGCGGCGAGCGGTTCGCTTGGCTCGAGGGCGAGCCCCCGCGCGTGCACCGGATCTTCGCCTTCCATGGCGGCGGATTCCGCTTCGAGGTCGAGGCGGAAGGTCCGGCGGACTGGATGCAGAGCGCCGAGGCGCTGGAAGCCGAGAAGACCTTCCTGCGCAGCTTCGAGGTGCACGACGATGACGACAACCCGTTTTCCCTCTACGAGCACCGCTTCGGCTGGACCGCGCCGCTGAAGTACAATGCCTTCTTCTCGATCGGCTCGTCGCTGGCCTTCGCCGCGGCGATGCTCGCGCTGGGCTGGTGGAGGCTCTCGAGGATCGACTTCTGATGGATCCCGCCGTTGCGAGCGAGCTGCGCCAGATCACGGGCGAGGCCGGCGTGGTCGACGACCCGGCGCTGCTCTTCCCCTACGAGAGCGACGGCTTGGCGATGATCCAGCACCGGCCGGAGCTGGTGGTGCTCCCGCGCGACACGGACCAGGCCGCGCGCTGCATGCGCGTGCTGGCGCGCCGCGGCGTGCCCGTGGTCTCGCGCGGCGCGGGCACCGGTCTCTCGGGCGGAGCGACGCCGGTCGCCGGCGGGGCGCTGGTCGGCACGGCGCGCATGCGCGACGTGCTCGAGGTGCGGCCCGAGGAGCGCTGGGCGCGCGTGCAGGCGGGGGTGGCCAACGTCGACCTGACCGCGGCGGTCCGCCGACACGGTCTCTTCTACGCCCCCGATCCCTCCAGCCAGCAGGCCTGCACGATCGGCGGCAACGTCGGCGAGAACTCCGGCGGGCCGCACTGCTTCCGCTACGGCGCGACGTCGCGGCACGTGCTCGGGCTCGTGGTCGTGCTCGCGAGCGGCGAGGTACTCGACCTCTCGCGGCCCGAGGTCGATCCGCAGGGCTACGATCTCGTCGGCCTGTTCGTCGGCAGCGAGGGCCTGCTCGGGCTCGCGACCGAGGTCACGATCGCGCTCTTGCCGCGACCGGCGGCGATCGAGACGCTGCTCGCGGTCTTCCCGAGCCTGGAGGGCGCCTGCGACAGCGTGAGCGACGTGATCGCCGCGCGGCTCGAGCCCTCGGCGCTCGAGATCCTCGACCGGCTGACGATCGAGGCGGTCGAGCGCAGCGTCTTCGCCGCCGGCTACCCGCGCGGCGCCGAGGCGGTGCTGCTCGTCGACATCGAGGGCAGCCAGGCCGAGGTCGCCGCCAACGTGCCCGAGATCCTGGCGATCCTGGGCCGCCGCGGGGCGATCGAGGTGCGCAGCGCCACGGACGAGGCCGAGCGGCGCCGACTGTGGGCCGGCCGCAAGGGCGCCTTCGGCGCGATGGGCCGCATCGCGCCCGACCTGTACGTCGCGGACGTCGTCGTGCCGCGCACGCGGCTGCGCGAGGTCGTCCTGCGCTCGACCGAGATCGCGCGCGAGAAGGGGCTGCGGCTGGCGACGGTCTTCCACGCTGGCGACGGCAACCTGCACCCGAACATCTGCTACGACCGCCGCGACCCGGACGAGGTGCGGCGCGTCCTCGAGGCGGGCGCGGAGATGATGCGGCTGTGCATCGAGGTGGGCGGCTCGCTGACCGGCGAGCACGGCGTCGGCCTGGAGAAGCTCGAGGCGATGGAGCTCCTCTTCACCGGCGACGACCTGCGGGCGATGTGCGCCGCGCGCGAGGCGTGGGACCCCGACCTGCGCATGAACCCCGGGAAGCTCCTGCCGGTGCGCGCCTGCCGCGAGACCCGCCAGGCCCTCGCCGCGACGGCGGCGTGGCGGCCGTGACGGTGCAGGAAGGCCTCGCGGCGCGGTTGGAGCGGCTGCTCGATCCGGGGTCGGTCGAGCGCGGCCGGGCGCGGCCGGACGGGGCGGAGCTCCCGCTCGCCGCGCCCGCCAGCGAGGAGCAGGCGAGCGAGCTCGTGCGCTTCGCCGCGCGCGAGGCTCTCGCCGTCGTGCCGATCGGGCTGGGCTCGAAGCTCGGCTGGTGCCGGCCCGCCGTGCGAGCGGACTTCCTGCTGTCGACGAGGCGCCTGACGGGCATCGTGCGCCACGTGCCCGAGGACGGCACCCTCTCGGCGCGCGCCGGGACGCCGATGGAAGCCCTGCGCCGCGCGGCCCGCGAAGGGGGCCACTTCCTGACCCCCGACGTGCCGCGTCCCGAGCGGGCGACGCTCGGCGGCGTGCTCGCGGCGGGGCAGTCCGGCGCCGACCGGCTGCGCTTCGGCCCCGCGCGCCACCACGTGCTCGGCACGCGGGTGCTCCTGGGCGACGGCAGCTTCGCGAAGAGCGGCGGCCAGCTCGTGAAGAACGTGACCGGCTTCGACCTGCACCGGCTCCACTGCGGCTCGCACGGCAGCCTGTGCGTGGTGCTCGAGGCGGCGCTGCGCCTCTTCCCCGAGCCGGAGCACGAGCGGGTCGTCGCGTCTGGGGCTGCGGATCGCGACCGCGCGCTCGAGCTGGCACGATCGGCGCTCGCGCTCCCGATCCGGCCGGTCTCGCTCACGCTGGTGCGGTCGGAGGGAGAAACCTCCGGCGCGGCTTGGCGGCTGCAGGCGCGGCTCTTCGGCCGGCGCGCGCCGGTGGAGCTCGAGGGCGCGGAGCTGCTTCGGATCTGGCCGAGCGCCGAGGTGGTCGAGGGCGCGGCGGCGCGCGAGGCGGCCGAGCGGCAGAGGGACGCCGCCTTCACCTGGGAGGACGGGCCCTGGCTCCGCGCGACGTGCTCGACCTCGCGTCTCGGCGACGTGATCGCACGGCTCGAGGACGAGCTACCGCGCGAGCTGGCGCCGCGGCTGGTGGCCGGGCCGGGGATCGCGGAGGTCGCAGTGCTCCTGCGGCCGGAAGCGTTCGAGTCAGCACGCGTTCTCGGCGAGCGCGCAGCCGCCTTGCGCAGAGCCCTGGCACCGCTGGGCGCGCGCACCGAGCTGCGCGACGCGCCGGCCGAGGCGCTGGAGGAGCTGAATCCCTTCGGCGATCCGCCCGCGGGCCTGGAGATCATGCGCCGGCTGCAGGAGCGCCTCGATCCCGGGCGCGTCTTCGTGCGCGGCCGCTTCGCCGCGGGCCTCTAGCCGGCGGGTGGGGTCCCCGACAAGAGCGGTACGGTGTCAGGACAAAATCCACCAGATTGCCAACGCGCTGCCGCGCAGCGGGCAACGCGTTCGCAATCTGGTGGTTT
>DATKBQ010000507.1:0-2640 GCA_035546375.1 Planctomycetota bacterium
CCTCGACTTCTTCATCTCAGAGCGGGCGCTGCGCGCGCTGTACGGCGCGGCCGACGGAGTGCTCGCGAACTCGGAGAAGGAGCCCTTCGGCCTGGTGGGCCTCGAGGTCATGGCCTGCGCGGGGATCGCCTTCGTCGGCCGGACCGGCGAGGACTACGCGGTCCCGTACGGCAACTCCGTCGTGGTTCAGACCGACGACGCGCGGGAGCTGGCCGCGCACCTGGACTTCCTCCGCGCTCGCCCGGACGCGATCGCCGCTATCCGCGCGGACGGCAAGGAGACCGCGAGGCGCTTCGCCTGGCCGCGCGTGTTGCCCGCGCTCGAAGCGGCCTGGGAGGCCGCGGCGGTGCTGGGCCTCTAGCCGGGCAGCATCGCGCTGCCGCCGGTGCGCACCAGGCCGTTGCGGCTGGGATCGAGCAGTGGCGAGCGCAGGCGGTCCGGCGGCTCCGCGCCGGCGAACCACCACACGACCTCGAGGTTCGCGCGGAAGAGCGAGTCGAACACGTGGTCCTCGGGGCTGGAGTTGCGGCTCGAGTACCACCAGAACCAGTCGCTGCCCTCGGCGACCATGAGCGCCTGCCGCACGTTGGTGGGCATGCCGCGAAGCGATCCCCACTGGCGCTCGGCGAACGACCTCGTCTGCTCGAGCATCTCCCACGCGATCTTGTGGCCGGCCTCGCCGATCCACACCCGGTAGTTCGAGTCGATCCACGAGCCCGAGTGGAGCTGCGGCAGCTCGACCGTCGGCGGGTGCGCGTCGAGGTACTCGCTCACGCGCACCGTCTCGAAGCGGCCGTCGGCCTCGAGCTGCCCATAGAGGCGCCGCAGGAAGTCGTTCCCGTTGTTCGGATAGCCCTCCCAGGCGTTCTCGCCGTCGAGGATGATCGAGGCCAGCCACGGCCCGCCGTCCTCGGGCAGGCGCTCGCGAGCCCGCGCCAGCTTGCCGATGAGGTCCCCCACCGCGTCACCCGGATCCATACCGCCGTAGGCAAAGCCGATGCGGTCGGAGACGACACGGTCGCGGAAGATCGCGAACGCCCCATTGGGCAGGCGGTACGGGCGGTAGAGCAGCTCGGGCTGCATGAGCGACTCGTGCTCGTCGCGGTGCAGGTCCATTCCGACCGAGTGCGCGAGCACGCCCTCGTCCGAGGCGAACCACATGAGACCGGCCTTGACGATGAGGTCGGCGGCCTCAGGCGAGACCGATCCTTCCGACGGCCAGACGCCGCGCGGCTTCACGCCGAAGGCGCGCTCGTGGAAAGCGACGGCCTCCTCCAGCTGGTAGGCGGCATCCTCGGGATACGCGAACGGCTTCTCCGGCAGCTCGGCGTGCGGGTCGCTTCGCAGCGCGGTCCGGCTGTCAATGAGGAGCGGCAGGATCGGGTGGTAGTAGGGCACGGTCATGATCTCGGCCTGGCCCTTTTGCTCCAAGCGGTGGTAGAGGTGCGGAGCGCCCGAGGCCATCATCCGCTGGCGGCCCATCACGTAGCGGACCTCTTCGCGCGTGAAGTTCCGGCCGCGCTCGCGCAGCGCCGCGAGGCGCTCGTCGCTCGCGATGTCGTCGGGGTCCATCCACGCCAGGTTGAACCAGAGCGCCAGATCCACGAAGTAGTCGTCGGCGAACAGCTCGGGGCGGTCGCCCGCGATCATCTTCATCTCGAGGAGCCGCCGGTACTCGTCGTACTGGCTGATGACGTTCCCGTGGTGGATCGAGAAGAAGCGGCGGAGCATGTGATCCTTCTCCTCGGGATCGAGCTGGGCCTCGACGGTGCGCATCGTGAGGCGCGTGTCCTCGTCGTCGGCGCCCTGCGCGTAGTCATCGAGCTGGTCGCGGAGGGATGGGACCATCGTGAAGTTCACCTTCACTCCCGGGAACTCCTGGAGCAGCTTGGCCATGTGCAGGTAGTCCTTCGACGCGTGAAGGCGCACCCATGGCAGCACGAACTCGCTCGTCTGTGGATGCTTGTAGTACGGCTGGTGCATGTGCCAGATGATCGCGACTGGCAGCTTCCCGTTCACGCGGTGACACCATCCATTGACGCCTCGCGGAACCGGCGCCGCACGAACTCCGGATCGAGCGTCGCGACCAGCCAGGCCGCGCGGGGGCCGATGGGCTTGCCGAGCAGCGCGAGGTAGATCGCCGCGAAAGCGTCTTTCGAGACCTTCTCGCCCTCCGTCAGACCGACCTCGCGCGCCGCGTCGTAGAGCCTCGTCTGCAGGTCCTCCGCCCCGGCGCCCTTCCCGACCAGCTCCGCCACGCGCGCGAGGAACCGGCGCTGCGTAGGCGACAGGGTCCTCGCGGCTTCGGGCAGGTCATCCTGCACCGTGAAGCGCGCCTCTGCCGGCGCCCAGCGCCCGAGCCACGTTCGGGCCAGCGCGATCCGGCCCTCCAGGTCGTGCCGCTCGTCGTCCGTGAGCGGCGTTCCCTTGCGCTCCTCGGCCTTCTCGAGCGGATCGACGCTCGGGATCTGCAGCCAGTCGGCCACGATCGAGAAGCGTACGCGGAAGGCGTTCGGCGCGGCGCCCTCGTTCACCTGCGAGAGGGCCCAGACCCGGCCCAGGTCGCTGGAGGGATCCGCCGAGTAGGCCTCCGCCGCCTTGTCGTACTCGTCAACGAGCTTCGGAAGCGTGTTCCCGGAC
>DATKBQ010000508.1:0-5258 GCA_035546375.1 Planctomycetota bacterium
TGCGGGCGCGGCCGGCTTCGCGCCGTCCGCAGGCTCGCTCTCCACGCCTCCGGCCGGCGGCTGCTCGACCATCCGCCCCAGGTAGTCCGGCAGCTCGACGCCGCCCAGGTTGCGCATGATGTCCATCAAGGGCGGGATCGATCGCCCCAGCCCCGACAGGAACCCGCTCGCGCCGCCGCTCCCGTTCCCGCCGTCCCACACGATCACCTTGTCGAACTTGACGTTCGCGATCGCCTTCGAGGCCGTCTCCGCCAGGTGGTCGAGGTGCTCGAGCATCATCAGCTTGAACGCCGCCTCCGCCCCGCCGCAGCCTTCGACGATCTCGCGCAGGCCCTCGCCCTTCTTCGCCAGGATCTCGTACTCGCCGCGCGCCTGGGCCTCGAGCTTGGCGTAGATCGCCTTCGCCTCTCCTTCCGCCTCGAGCGCGATGGCCGAAGCCCGGCCGGCCGCCTCGAGCTTGAGCCGCTCCGCCTCCGCCTCGGCCTCCACCGTGATGCGCGCCTTCTGCGCCCGCGCCGGCGCCTCGAACTGGGCGCGTTGCTCGGCCTCGACGCGCGTCGCGTTGGCCGCGGCGGCCAGCGCCTGGGCGCGGTACTGCGCCGCGAGCACCGCCGCCTCCGCCTCGCGGTGGCGGGTCTCGCCCACGGCGTAGGCCTCGGCCTGCTTGACCTTGAGCTCGGCCTCGGAGTCCGCGATCAAGGCCTTCGAGAGGTTCTCGCCGGTGACCGCCTCGGCGTTGGCCTTCGCTACCTCGATCCGCTTGGCGCGCTCGGCCTCCTTGATCCGCGCCTCCTGCTCGTAGAGCGCCGTCTGCTCGCCGACCGCGCGCGCCTTCCCGAGCTCCGCCACGCGCACCGCCATCTCGCGCTCGGCGTCCTTCGTGCCGATCTCGCGCAGCTTGACCGCCCGCGCCACCTCGATCTCGCGGTCGCGCTCGGCCCCCTTCACGCCGATCGCGCCGAGCTTGACCTGCTCGGCGACGTCCACCTCGGCCTTCTGGATCGCCTCGCTCGCGGCCTTGCGCCCCAAGGCCTCGATGTACCCCGACTCGTCGGTGATGTCGGTGATGTTGACGTTGATCAAAACCAGCCCGATCTTCTCCAGCTCGGGCTCGAGCGACTCCTGGATGTTCTTCAGGAAGACGTCGCGGTCGCGGTTGATCGCCTCGATCGGCATCGACGCGATCACCTGGCGCAATTGCCCGAAGATGATGTCGAGCGCCTGGCCCTTGACCTCCTCGGTCTTCAGCCCGAGCAGGCGGATCGCCGCGTTCTGCATGATCTCGGGCGCCGTCCCGATCGCCACCGTGAAGTACGAGGGCACGTTGACGCGGATGTTCTCGCTCGAGAGCGCGCCGCGCAGCGGCACCTCGATCTGGATCGGCTCCAGGTCCAGGTACTCGTAGGCCTGGACCAGCGGCCACACGAAGGCCCCGCCGCCGTGCAGGCACTTCGCCGACTCGCCCTTCGCCACCTTGCCGTAGATCACGAGCACCTTGTTCGACGGGCAGCGCCGGTAGCGCGTGATCAGCATCAGCCCGAAGGACAGCGAGAAGAGCAGGAACAGGATGACGCCGATCACGATCCACGTGTTGGCGTCTCCGAGGCTGATCTGCATCGCGGCGAAGGGCAGGGTGAGGGCGACGGGCATGGGAGGCTTCCGCTTCAGAGGGTTTCGACTTCGAGGGTGTCGCCACCGCGAACGGCGACGACCCTGCACTGGCGGCCGGTCCGGATCTCGGGCCCGGCAGTGACGGCGCGGTACTTCGCGGTGCGGCCCTGGATCGGCACGGTGACGGCGCCGGTTCCGGAGCGCTCCGCCGGGATGGTCAAGTAGACGCGCGCCTCGACGCCGACCGCGTTCTGGATGTCGACGTTGCCCGAGGAGCGCAGGCGGTTCAGCTCCAGCATCGCCAGGCCGGCCAGCCAGAAGGCGAGCCCTCCCGCCGCCACGGCGATGAACAGGGTCACGATCGGGCCCAGACCGGCCTTCGAGGCGGCCATCCCGGCCACGCCGAAGAAGGTGATGAAGGCGACCACCGCGCGCACCGAGAGCGCGCCGTGCTCGCCGATGTCGTGGCCCAGGGCGGCGTCGCCGTCGAAGTCGGCGTGGACGTCCGTCCCGTGCCCGATCAGCGCGAGCAGGAGCTGGATCAGGAGCACCGCGCCGCCGAGCACCGCGGCTCCCAGGTAGATCATGGTCATCCCGAACGGCACGCGTCACCCCCGCGCAAAGAGGACCGCACCGCCACCCCCATCCGGGACGCAGGGCGGACGGACCGCGGCGCCGCTACATCCGCTCGCCCCGGCTATTCACCGCGAGCGGCGCTCGCCACCGGCGTGCGCGAGCATAGGGACCGCGCGCGCGACCTGCCAGCGCCACCTTTCGCCGGGGGCCGGGGCCCGTGCGTCCGCCGGCGAGCTGTGGATCGCCGCTGCGCCGGCGCTAGGATCGCCCGCGCCCGGCGGCTCCGGGCGCAGGAGACACGCGTGGAGAAGATCCTCGAGGGCCGGACCGGCGTCGTCTTCGGCGTCGCCAACAAGCGCTCCCTGGCCTGGGCCTGCGCCCAGTCCCTGGCCCAGGCCGGAATGCGCCTCGCGCTGACCTACGCCGGGGAGCGCATGGAGAAGCCGGTGCGCGAGCTCGCGGCGGACCTGCCGCAGAGCCTGGTGCTCCCCTGCGACGTGCGCGAGCCCGAGCAGCTCGACGCCGTCTTCTCCAGCTTGCGCGACGAAGTCGGCGCCCTCGACGGCGTCGTGCACGCGATCGCCTACGCCAAGCGCGAGGAGCTGGAGGGCGATTTCTTCGACACCTCGAAGGAGGGCTACATGCTCGCCCACGAGGTGTCGTCGTACTCGCTGACGGCGATCGCCAAGCGCGCGCTGCCCCTCATGGAGGGTCGCAGCGGCTCGATCGTGACGCTGACCTACATCGGCGGCGAGCGCGTGGTGCCGAACTACAACGTGATGGGCATCGCCAAAGCCGCGCTGGAGGCGAGCGTCCGTTACCTGGCCCACGACCTCGGCCCGCGCGGCATCCGCGTGAACGCGATCAGCGCCGGCCCGATCCGCACGCTCTCGTCGGCCGGCGTCACCGGCTTCGCGGCGATCCTGGACCACATCGCCGAGCGCTCGCCGCTGCGCCGCAACATCTCGGCCGAGGAGGTCGGCGACACCTGCCTGTTCCTGGCCAGCGACCTGGCGCGCGGGATCACGGGCAGCGTGATCTACGTCGACGCCGGCTACCACATCATGGGCGTGTGACGGCGGCGGGCTGGCCCCAGAGGTAGCCCTGGCCGTAGCCGACGCCCATCGACTGCAGGAGCTCGAGGTCCTCGCGCGACTCGATGCCCTCGGCCAGCGGCTCGCTGCCGAGCGCGCGCGCCACGTGCACCAGCCGGCGCAGCCAGGTCTCCTTGGCGACGTCCCCCGAGCTCCCTTGCACGAAGGCCGGCGCGATCTTGACCATGTCCGGCTCGAGCAGGATCAAGGTCTCGAGCGAGCTGCGGCCGAAGCCGACGTCGTCGATGGCGACGTCGATGCCCGCCTGCCGCAGCCCGCGCAGGTGGCCCTGGAGCGGGAGCGCGTCGCCGACGAGCTGCTGCTCGCTCAGCTCGATGCAGTAGCGCCGCGACGCCCCGCGGCCGTCCTGGAACAGCGCGATCAGGCGCTCGAGCGGCGTCTCGACCAGGGTCGACGGCATCAGGTTGACGTGGACCCGCGAGCCGGGCTCGAGGTCGAACGCCTCGGCGGCGGCGAGGCAGGTCCGCAGGCAGCGCAGGTCGACCAGCTCGAGCGCGCCGCGGCTGGCGCACAGGCCGAAGAAGGCCTCGGGCGAGTGCAGCGGCCCCTGCGGCCCGCGGCTCAGGAGCTCGTAGCCCTCGACCTGCTCGCCCTCCAGGCGCACGATCGGCTGGCGCACGGCGGTCAGGCCGCCGGGCGCGAGCAGGCTCGCGACCTCCGGCGCTCGCACGGTCCCGGCCAGGTGCACGCGGTTCTTCCCCGCGACCTTGCTCTGGCGCAGCGCCGCCTGCGTGGCCTCGAGGACGTCCTCAAGGGAGGAGGCCCCCGGCGCCACCGGCGCGATGCCCACGCTGACCGTCGCCGACACCGCGCCGCTGGTCAGCTCGATCGCGAGCTCGCACACGGAGCGGCGCAGGCGCTCGGCCACGCTCATGCCCTCGGCGAAGCGCGCGTCCGGCAGGAGCACCAGGAACTCGTCGCCCCCGATCCGCGCCAGGTGATCGGAAGGGCGCAGGGAGTCCTTGATCCGGCGCGCGATCTCGAGCAGGACCGAGTCGCCGACGGCGTGGCCGTGCTCGTCGTTGACGCGCTTGAAGTCGTCGCAGTCGATCAGGCAGGCGATGATCTGCGTCGCGTTGCGCCGCGCTCGGCTGACCTCGGTCTGCAGCACGCGGTCGAGCCCGCGGCGGTTGAGGAGCTCCGTCAGCGGATCGACGTAGGCGAGCTGCTGCAGATGCGAGTTGGTGACGATGAGCCGGCTGTTGAACTGCTTGAGCGCCGCCTCCGCGCTCTTGCGCGCGGTGATGTCGCGCAGGGTCGCGAGCCACGCCCGCTCGCCCTCCCACTCGATCGACGCCGCGCGGACCTCGATCGCGCGGCCGGGCGCGAGCTCCAGCTCGGCGATCGCGTTCTCCTCCGGCAGGTCGACCACCTCGCCCAGCAGGGCCTCCGTGCCGCGCCCGGCGAGTGCCGTCGCCGCCGGATTGGCGAACAGGATGCGGCCCGTCGCATCGAGCACGAGCAGGCCGTCCGCGCTGGCGGCGATCATCTCGCGCAGGCGGCTGGCGCTCTCCGCCAGCGTGCGCGTGTAGAGACGCAGCTCGTTCTGCAGCCGCTCGCGCTCGATCGCCTGGCGCAGCGCGCGCACCAGGCTGGCCGGGCCGACCTCGGCCTTGACCAGGTACTCCTGGGCGTGCGCCTGCACCGCGCGCACCGCCAGCTCCTGGTCGTCCATGCCGGTCAGCACCACCACCGGCAGATCGGGGGCCAGCTCGTGCATCCTGACCAGCGTGTCCAGCCCGCAGGAGTCGGGCAGGCCCAGGTCGAGCAGCACGACGTCGGGCCGCGCGCGCTCCAGCGAGGCACGGGCTTCGGCGAGGCTCGCGGCGGCCTCCAGATCGAAGGCGCCCGGCTCCGCCTCGCCGAGCATCTCGCGCATCAGCACGGCGTCGCCGGGGTTGTCCTCCACGAGGAGGACGCGCATCGCTGCGCCCCGCTGGATCCCGCGGAGTTCGT